>SKII01000140.1 GCA_007116505.1 Nitriliruptoraceae bacterium | reverse complement strand
GAGGACGCGAAGGAGGCGAAGGACGCGGAGGTCATCACCGGCGACGAGGTGGAGCGGGCCGACGACGAGACGCTGTCCGCACTGGTGCTCCGCACGCCCGTCTTCGCGCGGGTCGCGCCGGAGCACAAGCTGCGCATCACCATCGCGCTCCAGCACCACGGCCACGTCGTCGCCGTGACCGGCGACGGCGTCAACGACGCACCGGCGCTCAAGGCCGCGAACATCGGCGTGGCGATGGGCCGCGACGGTACGGACGTCGCGCGCGAGGCGGCCGACATGGTGCTCACGGACGACGACTTCGTCGCGATCGTCTCGGCGGTCGAGGAGGGGCGCGTCGTCTTCGACAACGTGCGGAAGGTGACCTACTTCCTGCTCTCCACCGGGGCAGCATCGATCGTCGCGATCCTCATCGCCATCGCCACCGGTCTGCCCCTCCCCTACACGCCCGCCGCTCTGCTGTGGCTCAACGTCGTGACCAACGGCCTGCAGGACATCGCGCTCGCGTTCGAGCCGGGTGAGCCGGACGTGCTCGACCGTCCACCCCGTGAGGAACGCGAGGGCATCGTCTCACGCGCGCTGTGGGAGCGCACGGCGCTCACCGGTGCGACGATGGCCGCCGGGTCGCTGTGGCTGTTCACCTGGGCGATCGACCGGGGGCTCAGCGAGGACGCGCAGCGCGGGGCGGCGCTCACCACGTTCGTCGTCGCGATGGCGCTGCACGCGTACAACGCTCGCAGCGAGCGCCGCTCCATCGTGGCGACCGACCCGCGCACGAACCCGCTGCTACTCGGTGCCGTGCTCGGTGCCCTCGCCATCCACGTCGCGGCGCTCAACTGGGGGCCGACGCAGGCGCTGCTCCGCATCGCCCCCGTCGGACTCGACGCCTGGGGCCGGATGCTCGTCGTCGCCCTGGCGGTCGTCGCCGTCAGCGAGGCCCACAAGTGGCTGCGGAACGGGGACCGGACCCCTGCAGGGGCGCCGCGTTGACCCCTCGGGCCCGCGTGCCGTACCCTTCAGCCCGCACCCACCCGGGTGCGACCACGGTGGGTGTAGCTCAGCCTGGTTAGAGCGCCTGGTTGTGGTCCAGGAGGCCGGGGGTTCAAGTCCCCTCACTCACCCTCATGGGTCCACCGACCGGCTCGACCGGGGAGTGGACCCGCACGCGCCGCTAGCTCAATTGGCAGAGCATCCGGCTCTTAACCGGCAGGTTCGGGGTTCAAGTCCCTGGCGGCGCACCGCACCACCTCCACCCCGCCCGCGAGCGTGGCGGAACCGGCAGACGCGCTGGGTTTAGGTCCCAGTGGGCCCAGGCCCGTGGGGGTTCGACTCCCCCCGCTCGCACCGAACGCGCGCTCCCGGAGGCGTCATGAGCACGACGGTCCGCCGACCCCGTGCGCTCGCACCCGGGCTCGCGCTCGCGCTCGCATCAGCGTTCTTCTTCGGCAGCTCCGGCGTCGGCGCGAAGGCGCTGATCGGAGCCGGCTGGACGCCCGGAGGGGCGGTGCTCGCACGGCTCGGCGGGGCGGCCGTCGTGCTCCTGGCCGTCGGAACCGTCGCCTACCGCGGCCGCTGGCCGCTCGGACCGGGGTCGGTCCGCACGCTCGTCATCTACGGCGCGGTCGCCATGGCCGGAACGCAGTTCGCCTACTTCAACGCCGTGCGGACGCTCGACGTCGGCGTGGCGCTGCTCATCGAGTTCCTCGCGCCCGTCCTGCTGCTGATCTGGACCGCGGCCCGCACCCGCACGCTGCCGGCGCGCCTCACGCTGCTCGGTGCTGCGGCAGCGCTCGCGGGGCTCGTCCTCGTCATCGACCCGCGCGGCGCGGGACCGCTCGACCCCGTCGGCGTCGCGTGGGCGCTCGGCGCGGCGGTCGGCCTCAGCGCGTTCTTCGTCCTGTCGTCGCGCGACAGCTCGGGGCTGCCCGCGCTCGTGATGGCCGCGGGCGGGACGCTCGTCGGCGCCGCGATCATCGCGACCCTCGGCCTCGTGGGGCTCGTCCCCGTCCGCATGACGACGGAGCGGGCCGTGCTCGCGGGCGCCGAGGTGGCATGGTGGGTCCCGACGCTGTGGCTCGTGCTCGTCGCGACCGTCGCCGCCTACCTGACCGGGATCGGCGCGATCACGCGGCTCGGGTCACGGCTCGCCTCGTTCGTCGGGCTGACCGAGGTGCTCGCCGCGGTGCTGCTGGCGTGGGTCATCCTGTCCGAGCTGCCGGGCACGCCGCAGCTGATCGGTGGCATGCTCATCCTGACCGGGATCGTGCTGGTGCAGCGTGACGGGACCGGCGGCCCTGCGGACACCGCGGCGGTGCCGGTGGCGCTCGGACCGGAGGAGGAGCCATGGAGCCGCTGACCCCGCCCGGCGGCACGCCACGCTTCCCCGACCCCGACCCGGCGGACGACCCGGCCGGTGGCGGGACGGGCGGTGGGACGGGGGACGCGACGACGGGTGCCGGGGCCGCCGCTCCACGACGTGGCCGGCGCGTCGCGACCGTGCTCCTCGTCGTGCTGCTCACCGGCGCTGCGCTCGCGGGCGGAGGCGTCGCCTGGCAGCAGCGCGAGGTCGCTGCTGGCTGGCAGGAGCGCGCCACCGGCCTCGAGGAGCAGCGCGACGAGGCGGTCGGGCGCGCCGAGGCGCTGAGCGGGCAGCTCCAGGAGCTCGCGAACCTCGTCGAGCTCGCCGGGGAGGACCTCGCGACCATCGAGGAGCGGCTCGCGGAGCTCGCCGGGGAGAAGGCGCAGGCGGAGGACCGTGCGGCGCTCACGCGTGACGAGCTGCGCCTGCTCGCCGACCGCGTCGCGACAGCCGTCGACGGCCTCGAGGCGTGCGTCGTCGACCTCCTCGAGCTGCAGCGCGACACCGTGACCGCGTTCAACAGCGCGACCGCCGGCTCCCCCGTCGACGTCGCCCCCCTCAACGAGCGGCTCAGGGCAATCGACGAGCGCTGCCGCGAGGCGCGCACGGCCGGGCGAGCAGCCGCCGCACTCGCCGCACGCCTCCGATGAGGCGGACGGCTGCGGCGCTGTGCACGCTCGGGATGCTCGCCGCCGGCTGCGTGCCTCCGGCGCCACCGCTCGACGTCGACGCGGGCCGGCTGGGCGCGATCGATCCCCTCGACCTCGACGACGTCCAGGCGGCCGCCGTGCTGCGAGCGTCGCGCGAGTTCACCGTCCGCATCCGCTCGCTCGGCTGCGACCGGCTGGGGACGGGCTCGGGGTTCGTGCTCGCCGAGGGGCTCATCGTCACCAACCGCCACGTCGTCGGCCAGCCGCGCGAGGTCGCCATCAGCACGTGGGACGGACGGAGCTTCGACGCCGAGGTCGATGGCATCGCGCGCGACGCGGACCTCGCCGTCATCCGCGTGCCCGGGCTCGACCTCCCCGTCGCCGACGTGCGCACCACCCCGGTGGTGCTCGGGGAGCCCGTCGCCGTCATCGGCTACCCGGGCGGTGGAGGTGCCACGATCACGACCGGCCGTGTCCTGGGCATCACCGACGGACCGATCCTCGGAGAGTCGGTGCCCGCGATCCGCGTCGACGCCGAGGTCCGTCCGGGGAACTCCGGAGGGCCGCTCATCGATGCCGATGGACGCGTGATCGGCGTGATCTTCGCGCTGACCGGACCGGCGGGCGACGGCCTGGCGGTCCCCGTCGACGTCCTGCTCGACCGCATCGAGCAGCGCGGCTTCACTCCCCCCGCAGGCTGCTGACAGGAGCTCGGATGACCGGACACACCGCTCAGGGACTCGCCGACGCGCTGGCGCTCGTCGACGGCTGGGACGTACCGGCCGCCGGCGCCGTCGCGGTCGGCCCTGACGGCGTGCTCGGCGCCCACGGGACGACCACGGCCGTGCTCCCCGTCGCGTCGGTCAGCAAGCCGCTCACGGCCGCCGCGGTGCTCACCGAGGTCGCCGCGGGACGTCTCGACCTCAACGAGCCCGTCGGCCCGACCGCGGCGCAGGGCGCGACCCTGCGCCACCTGCTCGCGCACACGGCCGGGCTCGGCTTCGAGCGTGACGAGCGCACGATGGATCCGGGACGTCGCCGCGTCTACTCGAACTGGGGCTACGAGGTCGCTGCGGAGCACGCCGCCGCGCGCACGGGCCGGCCGTTCGTCGAGCTGCTGCGCGAGCACGTGACCGGGCCGCTCGGCATGGACGCGACGTCGCTCGACGGCTCCCCCGCGTGGGGCGTCAGCGCGACCGTCGTCGACCTCGCCCGCTTCGCCGGGGCGCTGCTCGCACCCGGACCGCTCCCGACCGAGGTGCACGCCCTGCTGACGACGCCGACGTTCGACGAGCTCGACGGTGTGCTGCCCGGCTTCGGCCGCCAGCGTCCGAACGGCTGGACGCTCGGGCTCGAGGTGCGTGGCACGAAGGACCCGCACTGGTCGGGAACACGGATGTCGCCGCGGGCCGTCGGGCACTTCGGGCGCAGCGGCTCGCTCGTGTGGGCCGATACCGACGCGGGCGTCGCGCTCGCGACCCTGTCCGGCCTCGACTTCGGCGACTGGGCTCGACCGGCCTGGCCGGCGCTCAACGACGCGCTGATCGCCGCCGTCAGCGGCTGAGGTCGGGCGGACTGTCGGACGGGCTGGCAGGTGGGCTGTCGGACAGCGCGGCACGGCCGCGCGTCAGGTCGGACAGCGCGGCGGCGAGGTGCGGGGCGAGCGCCGCGAACGCCGAGGCGCGGTGGCTGATCGCGTCCTTCTCCGCCGGGGCGAGCTGCCCGTTGGTGCGCCCGTCGGCGGTCGCGTCGGCGACGAACAGCGGGTCGTAGCCGAAGCCCTCCGTCCCTCGCGGCCCGTCGACGACGTGGCCCTCCATGCGCCCGTGCTCGACATGCGTCGTTCCGTCGGGAAGCGCGAGCGCTGCGGCGCACACGAACGCCCCGCGGCGCGCCGCCGGCGTGTCGGCCCCTGCCGCAGCCAGCCGGACGAGCAGCAGCAGGTTGTTCGCCGCGTCGTCCGCCCCCTCCCCTGCGAAGCGTGCCGAGCGCACGCCCGGCTCCCCGCCGAGCGCGTCGACCGCGATACCGGAGTCGTCGGCGATCGCCGGGAGGCCCGTCGCCGCGGCGCAGGCGCGCGCCTTGATGAGCGCGTTCGCGGCGAACGTGTCCCCGTCCTCCACCGGCGAGGGCACCCCGAGCTCCCCCATCGGGACGAGCGTCACTCCGAGCGCGTCGGCGTCGACGAGCCGCGCGATCTCCGCGAGCTTGTGCGGGTTCGCGGTCGCGACGACGACACGCATCAGCGCGCCGCCTCGCGATGGTCGAGCACCGTCCGCTGCAGGGCCATCAGCTCCGCACATCCGGCGAGCGCGAGGTCGAGCAGCGCGGCATGGCGCTCGCGGGGGAACGGCGGCCCCTCGGCGGTCCCCTGGACCTCGACGAGCAGCCCCGCATCAGCGGTGACGACGTTCATGTCGACGCTCGCACGGTTGTCCTCCACCTGGTCGAGGTCGAGCAGCGGCGCGTCGTCGACCACGCCGACCGAGACGGCGGCGACCTGGCGGACGAGCGTGTGCGAGAGGCCGGCACGGTCGAGCGCGACAGCGAGGGCGACCCAACCACCGGTGATCGACGCCGTGCGCGTCCCGCCGTCCGCGCCGAGCACGTCGCAGTCGACGGTGATGGTCACGTCGGGCAGCGCGTCGAGGTCGACCGCGGCACGGAGCGAGCGGCCGATGAGACGCTCGATCTCCTTCGAGCGTCCCCCGACACCTCGTCGCTCACGTGCCGCACGCGTGTCGGTCGCGCCGGGCAGCATCGCGTACTCGGCGGTCACCCACCCGCGACGGTCACGCCAGCGCGGGCCGCCCTCCTCGATGCTGACGGCGACGAGCACCTCCGTCCCACCTGCACGGATGCGCGCGGAACCTGCGGGTCGACGCTGCACGTCGAGCTCGATCGTGACCGGACGCAGCGCGCCGGGCGCGCGGAGATCGTGCCGTGCGCTCATGGTGTCCCCCGCTCCTGTGGTGACCCCGCGCCGACCCCGTGGCGGGTCAGGCCCAGAGGGTGCCGCTGATCGCGGTCGCGATCTCCTTGACGTCGCCCGGAGCGTAGGCACCGGTCGACAGGTACTTCCAGCCACCGTCGGGCGACAGCGCCACGACCTTCGAACCCTCCGGGAGGCGCCCGCACACGCGGATGGCGACCGCGAGCGACGCGCCGGTCGACACACCGGCGAAGATCCCCTCCTCCGCCACGAGCTGGCGCGTCGCCTCCAGCGCACGCAGGGAGTTCACCTTGATGCGCCCGTCGAGCACGTCGAGGTCGAGCACCTCCGGCACGTAGCCCTCGTCGAGGTTGCGCAGGCCGTAGACGAGGTCGCCGTACTCCGGCTCGGCCGCGTAGACCTTGATGGCAGGGTTCCAGCGCTTCAGCCGCTTCCCGACCCCCGTCACGGTCCCTCCGGTCCCGAGGCCGCCGACGAAGGCGGTCACGTCGGGGAGGTCCGCGATAATCTCCGGCGCGGTCGTCTCGTGGTGGGCGAGCGCGTTCGCCGTGTTCCCGTACTGGAACGGCATGAACACCTCGGGGTCGGCCGCCGCCATCTCCCGCGCCACCCGCACCGAGCCGTTCGAGCCCTCCGTCGCCGGCGAGAGGACGATCTCCGCCCCGAACATCGTGAGCGTCTGCTTGCGCTCGTCCGACGTGTTCTCGGGCATCACGCACGTGAGCGGGTAGCCGCGCACGCGGCAGATCGCGGCCAGCGCGATGCCGGTGTTCCCGCTCGTCGGCTCGAGGACGCGCTGACCCGGTCGCAGGTGCCCGTAGCGCTCGGCCTCACGGATGAGGAACGTCGCGACACGGTCCTTGACCGAGCCGGTCGGGTTGTGGCCCTCGAGCTTCAGGTAGATCTCGTAGCCCGGGGGCGACAGGCGGGGTAGGCCGACGAGCGGCGTCTTCCCGACCGCGTGGGAGATGTCACCGAAGCGCATCGAGGTCCCCTGCTCGGGCGGGCACGTCGGCAGGCATCGCCCGCGCGCTCGGTGCGATGGCCGTGCTCAGCGGGCGCCGCCCGCGACGGCCGGCATGATCGTGAGCTCGGCGTCGGGCGCGACCGCCGTCGCCTCACCGTCCAGGTAACGGATGTCCTCGTCGTCGACGAAGACGTTCACGTACCCGCGCACCTTGCCGTCCTCGAGCAGGCGCTCCTCGAGACCGGGGTTGCCGGCGACGAGTGCGGCGAGGACCTCACCCACGGTGCCGCCGGCGACCTCGACACGGGCCTGCCCGCCGGTCTGGGGACGGAGGACGGTGGGGATACGGACGACGGCCATGGGGACCTCTGCGGAGCGGGGGATGGAGGGGGTGTCGACGACCGCCGGGGACGGTCGGGCAGCAGGGTAGCGAGCGCACCCGAGCGACCCCCGAGGGGGGTGCGAACCGTGCGAACCGCGCCGGTCAGCCGACGACCCCCCGCGCCGGTCAGCCGACGACCCCCCGCGCCGGTCAGCCGACGACCCCCCGCGCCGGTCAGCCGACGACGACCGGCACCTCGGCGATCGCGCCGCCGCGGATCGTGAAGGCCCGCACTTCGGGCCGGTCATGGTCCTGCAGCGTCACGATCGCGTAGAGCGCCTCCGGGTAGGCGGCGTGGCGCACGTCGGTCGCCGACGGGTACGCCTGCGTGTGCGTGTGGGAGGGGTAGATGACGAGCCCGAGGTCATCGTCCTCGATGCGGCGCATCGCGCGCAGCAGCCCGCGCGAGTCCATCACGTAGTAGCGCATCGAACGCTCGGCGTTGGCGACCGGGATGACCTCGACCCGCCCGTCACGGTGCAGCCCGAGGAGCCCGCAGACCTCGTAGGGGAAGTCGGACCACGCGTGCGCGACCAGTTCGTCGAACACCTCCTGCGGAAGCCGCAGCTCGTCGAGCGCGGCCGCGACGACGGGCCCCTCCCCGGCGGGAGGTGTGACGCTGCGCCTGCTCATGGGCGTGGTCGACGTGGGAAGAAGGGGCTGGTGCGTCGCACGTACTCCTCGTAGCCCTCCCGCGCGCTGCCGGGGCGCCCCATGCGGCGGTCGGTGAGCGCGACGCCCGACACCTTGACGATGAGGAAGGTCATGAGCAGCGTGCCGGCCGCACCCCACCAGCCGCCGACGGCGAGCGCGAGGAGCAGGTACGACCACCACACGACGGTGTCACCGAAGTAGTTCGGGTGGCGGGTGTAGCGCCACAGCCCGCGGTCCATGACCTTCCCACGGTTCGCCGGGTCGCCGAGGAAGCGCGCGAGCTGGGCGTCGCCGCCCGCCTCGAACACGAACCCGACGCTCCACACGGCGACCGCGGCAGCATCGAGCAGCCCGAGCGCCCCACCCTCGAGGACGGTCGCAGCGAGCAGCGGCACGGAGATCAGCCACGCGAGCACGGCCTGCAGGAGGAAGACGGTGACGAGGCTGCGCCCCGTGAACGTGTCAGGCCGCCTCGCGCGCATCGCGACGTAGCGGGCGTCCTCACCGTGCCCCCAGTTGCGCCACGTGATGAACACGGACAGACGCACGCCCCACACGGTGACGAGCGCCAGCACGAGCCACGTGCGCGCGTCGAAGCGGCCGACGGCGACCGCGTAGGTCCAGGCGAGGACGACGAACGCCATGCCCCACACGCGGTCGACGAGGCTCGCGTCGCGCTGGACGACGCTCGCGACCCAGGTCAGCACCATCATCACGGACGCGGTCGCGAGCCCTGCGAGCCACACCTGCCAGAGCGCCATGCCGCCTCCCGTGCGGCCCGCCTGGAAGGGCCGCCCCTCGAGCCTACGCTGCGACGACCATGCCGACCCGACGCCCGCCCGCTCCCCCATCCCCTCCGCCGGGCGACCGCGCGGACGGGCTCGCCGCGCTCGGCGAGGAGATCACCGTCTGCCGCCGCTGTCCGCGCCTCGTCGCGTGGCGGGAGCAGGTCGCCAGGGAGAAGCGCCGCGCCTACGCGGACGAGGAGTACTGGGGCCGACCGGTGCCAGGGTTCGGGGACCCCCACGCGTCGCTGCTCGTCGTCGGTCTCGCCCCCGGAGCGCACGGCGCGAACCGCACCGGCCGCATGTTCACCGGGGACCGGTCAGGCGACGTGCTCTACGCGTCGCTCCACCGCTGTGGGCTCGCTGACCGCCCCACGTCGACCTCGCGCGAGGACGGGCTCACGCTGCGCGGCGCGTGGATCACGGCACCGGTGCGCTGTGCACCTCCGGCCAACCGCCCGACCACCGAGGAGCGCGACGCGTGCGCGCCGTTCCTCACGCGCGAGCTCGCGCTCGTGCCGTGGCGGGCCGTCCTCGCGCTCGGTGCGTTCGGCTGGGACGCCGTCGTGCGCCACGTCGGCGTCGAGGGCCCGCGGCCGCGCTTCGGTCACGGCGCCCATGCGACGCTCGTCGACGGTCGACCGCTCGTCGGCAGCTACCACGTGAGCCAGCAGAACACGTTCACGGGCCGGCTCACCCCCGACATGCTCGACGACGTGGTCCGCACGGCGATGCGCGCTGCGGGGCTCGACCCGCAGGTCCCGTCATGAGCAGCACCGAGCAGCACGACGCCCCGCACGCCACCGAGCTGCTCGGGACCGGCGCGGCCGACCTCGTGCGCGCTGCGGAGCTGCTGCGGGGCGGCGGGCTCGTCGCCATCCCCACGGAGACGGTGTACGGCCTCGCGGTGCGCGCCGACGACGCGGACGCGGTCGCGCGCCTCTTCGCCGCGAAGGGCCGTCCAGCCGACAACCCGCTGATCGTCCACGTCGCCGACGTCGCCGACGTGCTCCTCGTCGCGCGCACGCTGACGCCGCTCGCGCAGCGGCTCCTCGAGCGGTTCGCCCCGGGGCCCCTGACCGTCGTGCTCGAGGCGCGCGACGACCTGCCCCGCACCGTCACCGGCGGGCTCGACACCGTCGCCGTCCGCGTCCCGGACCATCCCGTCGCGCTCGCGCTGCTGCGTGCCGCAGCGGTGCCGCTGGCCGCGCCGAGCGCGAACCGCTCCGGTCGGCCGTCGCCGACCAGGGCGGAGCACGTGCTCGACGACCTCTCCGGGCGCATCGACGCGGTCGTCGACGCAGGTCCGACGCGCGTCGGGCTCGAGTCCACCGTCGTCGACGCACGAGGTGAGGGCTGGCGCGTGCTGCGCGAGGGCGGCGTCAGCATCGAGCAGCTCGTCGCCGAGCTCGGAGCGCCGACGGACAGCACGCGACCGGACGACGCGCACGACGCACCCGGCGAGCAGGACACCGAGGTCCGCGCCCCGGGGCTGCGCCACCGCCACTACGCGCCGGCCCTGCCGGTGCACCTGTGCCCGCCGGGGGCCGGCGCGGCGCTCGCCGCCGAATTATGTTC
>SKII01000054.1 GCA_007116505.1 Nitriliruptoraceae bacterium | reverse complement strand
GGTGCTCACCCCGTCGGTCCCGACGATGACCCCTTGGGTGATCGTCGCCGTCATCTACGGCTACACCGCCCTGCTCCTCGCCTACGCCCTGCGGGGTTTCGCACGCAGGACGCTCTCCTGATGGCGAGGGCCCTCGGGATGGACCTCGAGGACCCGAGATGGCGACGCATCCTCGTGCTCGCCGTGACCGAGACCATCAGTTGGGGCATCCTGTTCTACGCGTTCTCCGTCCTACTCGTCCCGATGCAGGAGTCCCTGGGTGCGGGCAGAGGGGAGCTCAGCGCGGCCTTCTCCATCGCGGTCGTCGTGCGCGCGCTCGCCGCCCCGCTCGCCGGCGCATGGGTCGATCGTCATGGCGTCCGGTCGCTGATGACGGCCGGGTCATCCGTCGCGGTGCTCCTGGTGCTCGCCTGGTCCGCGGTCACGGACGTCCGGCAGCTGATGCTGGTGTTCGCCGGCATCGGGCTGGTGTCCGCCGCCGTGCTGTACGAGCCGGCCTTCGCGGCGGCGGCGCGGTGGATGCGCGCGAGCGACCGCGGCACGGCGATCCTCGTCATCACTGTCGCTGCCGGGCTCGCGTCCACGATCTTCCTCCCGCTCACGTCAGCGCTCTCCGAGGCCCTCGGGTGGCGGGAGGCGCTGCGGTGGCTGGCGCTCATCCTGCTCATCGGCACTGCACTCCCCCACGCACTGTTCCTCGCTGAACCTCGCGTCGGCTCGGACACGCCATCGAACTCGTCGGGAGCAGGATCGGATCGCAGCACCGGGGGACGAGCCGCAGCGGACGACGCCGTACGCCGCTCGGTGGGGACGGCAGATGCGCTGCGCGACCCCGCGTTCTGGTGGATGTCCGCGGCGTTCGTCTGCGGCCGCGCCCCGATGGCCGCCATGGCGGCGCACCTCCCTGCGCTCCTCCTCGACCGCGGTGAGAGCGCAGCGACGGCCGCGGCGCTGAGCGGAGCAGTCGGTGCACTGTCGGTGACTGGGCGCATCGTGCTCACGCTGGCCGCACGACGACGTTCGATGTCCGAGCTGCTCGGGGCCATCTACCTGCTCCAGGGGGTCGGTCTCATCCTGCTGGCGCTCGTCCCGACCCGCATGTCTGCCCTGGTCTTCGTGGCACTGTTCGGCATCGGATTCGGGGCCACCACGATCGCAAAGCCTGTGATGGTCGTGGAGCGCTACGGGCATGCCTCGTACGGCGCGCTCGCCGGCGCGATCGCGGCGCTGACCACGCTCGCCGAGGCCACCGCCCCGGTCGCGGTCGGGATCGGCCGCGACGCCGCCGGCGACTACGGCGGTTCGCTCCTGACCCTCGCGGTGGTGTTCCTGCTCGGTGCCTTCGCCGCACGTCACACCACGCGGGAGGACCCTCCGGCGACGGTCGCGCGGCGCTGGACGTGACGGGAGCCATGGGCTGAGCGACTCGGCCGTGTGCTAGATATCGAGTGCGGATCCCGCTCTCCGCCGGCCGGCACCCAGGAACGCGACGAGGTCTCACGACCATGGCAACGAATGACGGGCCCGAGGACCGGGCATGGCGGCTCGGGCCAATCATCAGCGCGCTCGCCTACGCGGTCCTGGCGATCATGCCGCCCTTCCTCGTCGGCGCACTCTCCGTCGGGATCCGGCAGGACGTCGGGTTCGGCCCCGGAGCGCTCGGTGCGGCGATCGCGGTCTACTTCATCTGCTCCTCGTCGTTGTCGATCGTCAGTGGCGCCATCGTCGAGCGACTCGGCATCCGCCGGGGCCTGATCGCCGGCGCGAGCTTCAGCGCCTTCTCGCTCCTCAGCGTCGCCCTCGCCCCCGCGTACTGGGCCGTCCTCCTCGGGATGCTGGTCGGCGGCGCTGCGAACGCCATCACGCAACCCGCCGTCGGATCACTGCTCTCACGTCGCACCCCGTCCGGACGCCTGGGCCTCGCCTTCGGTGTGAAGCAGGCATCGATCCCCGCATCGACCCTGCTCGGCGGGATCCTCGTCCCGACGCTCGCGGTCGCAGTCGGTTGGCGCGCCACCCTCGGCATGCTGGCCCTCGTCTCCATCACCGCGGCGACCCGCGCCTTCCGATCCGAGGGGGAGCCGCTCGGACTCGTCCGCCGACGCGCGCGTGCACGGTCGCTCCCGGAGTTCAGACCGCTCGCGGTCCTCAGCCTCGGTGGCGCGTTCGGCTCAGCGGCGGCGACCTCGACCGGCACGTTCCTCGTGGCATCCGCGGTCACGGGCGGGATCACGGAGTCGTCCGCCGGGGTGCTCATGGCGAGCGGCAGCGCTCTCGGCCTGGTGACGCGCGTCCTCCTCGGTCACCTCGTCGACATCCGGCCCTTCTGGAGTCGTTACGGACTGATCATCCTGCTCCTCGCGAGCGGCGTCCCCGGCTTCGCACTGATGGCGGTCGGCATACCCCTCACGCTCGTCGTCGGCGCGATGATCGTGTTCGTCGCCGGATGGTCCTGGGTCGGACTGCTCCACTACGCCGTCGTGAGTCAGAACCCGTCCGTCCCCGCGCTCACGACCGGGATCGTGCAGACCGGGATGTCCATGGGTGGAGGCCTCGGACCACTGGTCTTCGGTGTCGTCGTCGAGTACCGGGGCTACGGCAGCGCATGGACGATGGCTGCGTGCCTCTCGGCGATGGCGGCGGTCACGATGCACGCCGGTCGTCGGTATCTCGGCCGCACGCGACGCCGCATCATCGCGGAGCACTCGAGCGAGGTCGACGACCTCGAGGTCGATGATGC
>SKII01000155.1 GCA_007116505.1 Nitriliruptoraceae bacterium | reverse complement strand
GTCCCGCGTAGCCTCACCGGGGACAGGGGGCCGCCATGGTGACGACGAGGGAGCACCTCGTGCCCGTCGACGACGGCATCGAGCTGCACGTCCGCGACCACCTCCCCTCCGGGGCCCGCGACGACGCGCACCCCGATGACACTGCAGCCTCGTTCCTCCTCGTGCACGGGCTGTCCTCCAACGCGCTCCTGTGGGACGGCGTCGCAGCCACCCTCGCCGCCGCCGGGCACCGCAGCGTCGCCGTGGACCTGCGTGCGCACGGCCGCTCCGACGCCAGCGACGACCTGACCCACGGCCGGATCGTCGCCGACCTCGCCACCGTCATCGACCGCACCGGCCTCGGACGCCCCTACGCCGTCGGCCAGTCGTGGGGCGGGAACCTCGTCGTCGAGCTGGCGGCCGCCCGGCCGGGAACGGTCGCCGGGATCGTCGGGGTCGACGGCGGGCTCATCACGCTCTCCGACCGCTTCCTCGACGTCGCGACCTGCTGGGAGGTCCTCGCCCCGCCGCGGCTCGACCATCTGCGCTGGGCGGACCTCGAGGCCGGCGTGGCGGCCCGCACACGGGGCTGGCCCGACGGCGCCGCCCGCGCGCAGCTCGGCAACCTCACCAGCGACGAGCACGGCCGCGTCCGGGCCATCCTGACCCGCGAGCGCCACCGAAGCATCGTCGAGCAGCTCTACGCTCACCGTCCGCTCGACCAGCTCGCCACGCTCGAGGTCCCCATGCTGCTGCTCGCCGTCACCGGGGATGAGCGCGGCGTGACCGACGAGCGCACCGTCGCAGCTGCGGTGGCCGCCGCCGGCGAGCGGTTCACGGCCGTCCTCCTCCCCGGACGTGACCACGACGTGCACCTGCAGGAGCCGGCGACGGTCGCGACGCTGCTGCTCGACTGGGTCGCCGGTCGCCCCGTCCCCGAGGTCGCCTGATGGCCCGCCTGCTCGTCCTCATGGGCCCGGGGGAGACGACCCCGACGATGGTCACCCCGCACCAGCGGCTGCTCGCGGCCGCCGGCGACGGGGAGCGCATCGTCCTCGACACCCCCTACGGGTTCCAGGAGAACGCCGACGAGCTGAGCACCCGAACGCTCGAGTACTTCGCGCACAACGTCGGCACGGCCGTCGACGTCGCGTCGCTGCGGGACGCGGCCACCGTCGGGGCGGTCGCCGCCGAGGTCGTCACCGCCCGTGCGGCCGACGCAGCATGGGTGTTCGCCGGGCCGGGCTCGCCGTCGCACTTCGCACGGCAGCTGCTCGCCACCGGTGTGCCCGACGCCCTGCGCCGCCGCCTGACCGATGGGCGCGAGGACGGCGTGACCATCCTCGCCTCCGCCGCGGCCTGCACCGCCGGCGAACGTGCCATCCCCGTCTACGAGCTCTACAAGGTCGGCGAGGCGCCGCACTGGCGCGACGGGCTCGACCTCATGCGGCCGATCGGCCTCGACGCCGTCGTCGTGCCCCACTACGACAACGCCGAGGGCGGCACCCACGACACGTCGTGCTGCTACATCGGCGACCGCCGCCTGCGGGCGCTCGAGGCGGAGCTCGCACCGTCCACCTGGGTGCTCGGCATCGACGAGCACACCGCCGCGATCATCGACCTCGGCGCACGTGAGCTCCGCGTCGAGGGGCGCGGCCGCGTCGTGCTGCGGGTCCGAGGCGCGGAGCACGTGCTGCCCTCCGGGAGCACGACCGGACTCGACGAGATCCTCGCGGCCGTCGCGGCGCTCCGGGCGGTCGTGGGAGCGGATGCTGCCGGTGGCGGCAGGAGCGCTGGCACGACGGGCGCCGGCACGGATCCGGCCCCGACGGACGCATTCAGCACGGCGGTCGCCCACGGCGAGCTGCTCGCCGCCGCCGAGGTCATCGCGGCCGAGCTCGACGCGGCAGGCCTCGACACCGAGCTGCGGGCCGGCGTCGTCCGCCGCATCGCGACGCTCGCCCGCATCGCGCAGGCGGGGATGCACGACCACCGCGACCTCGTCGCGCCTCACGTCGAGGCGCTCCTCGAGCTGCGGCGCGCCGCGCGGGAGGAGCGCCGCTTCGCCGACGCGGACGCGATCCGCGACGCCCTCGTGGCGGCCGGCATCGAGGTCCGCGACGGCGGTGGCGAGACCGGCTGGGAGTTCCACGACCCGCTGGAGGAGGCCGTCGGACCGGGGGCGACCCCCGGCAGGTAGCCTTCGGGGGCCGAGGGCTGCGCCGGCCCCGGCCGCCCAGGGCTCCCATCCCCACCTGCGGAGGCGACGTGCGCCGCACCCTCATGAAGTCGAAGCTCCACCGTGCCACGGTGACGCAGGCCGACCTCGACTACGTCGGGTCGGTCACCATCGACCGTGACCTCATGGACGCAGCCGATCTGCTGCCCCACGAGCGCGTGCAGGTCCTCGACGTCACCAACGGCGCTCGCCTCGAGACGTACGTGCTCGAGGGGGAGCGGGGCAGCGGCGTCATCGGCATCAACGGCGCCGCCGCCCACCTCGTCCATCCCGGCGACGTCGTCCTCATCGTCAGCTTCGCCGAGTTCGAGGAGGACGAGGCGCGCAGCTGGCAGCCGACCGTCGTGCTCGTCGACGCCGCCAACCGGATCGACCGCGTCCTCACCGAGCGTGCCGGCGAGCGCATCGGCGACGGCCCCGCCTGAGCGGCCGCGCCTCCGGCCCGCGGTGAGCGGCCCGAGGCGTCACGTCACAGGAGCCGCAGCGGCTCCGCGAAGTGGCAGGCGGTCGGATGCCCATGGCCGCGGTCGACGAGCGCCGG
>SKII01000082.1 GCA_007116505.1 Nitriliruptoraceae bacterium | reverse complement strand
GGTCGCGCACGGTCACCGTGACCTCGTCGCCCGACGTGACCTCCACCTCGATCGGACCGTCGGGGGCGTACTTCACGGCGTTGTCGAGCATCGCGGACACGGCGAGCGCGAGCTCACGCTCATCGCCGAGGACGACCGCGCCGTGCGCCTCCGACGTCGAGCGACCAGTGGAAGCGTGCGTGAGGTCGCCGGCACGCTGAGGATGACGTCGGCGTGCCGCGTCGACCACGTCCACGACGAGTGCCCGAACGTCGACGAGCCGATGGTCGGCGCTCGACCCGTCGATCCGCGCGAGTGCGACGAGCCCGTCGACCATCAGCGTGAGCTCCGCCACCTGCCCGAGGAGGTCGGCGACGAGCTGCGCGCGCCCCTCCTCGTCGAGTCGTCCTGAAGCAGTGGCGAGGTCCTGGGCCAGGACCTCAACGTTGGTGCGGAGGCTCGTGAGCGGGGTGCGCAGCTCGTGCGCGGCGTCCGCCGCGAGCCGCTCCTGCGCGAGACGTGCCGCATCGAGCCGCACGAGCATCGCGTCGAAGGCTCGTGCGAGTCGGGCGACCTCGTCGTCCGCGGCGCCGGGGTCCACGAGCGACGGTCCCGCGAGGTCGGTCCCGCCGCGCACGCGCTCGACCGCGGCGGTCAGGTCGGCGACGGGACGTATCGCGCGCGACGCGATGCGCCTCGCGACGAGCGTCGCACCGAGGACCGCGACGAGCACGACGAGAAGCGTCGCTCGGCGGAGTCCTGCGACGACCGCCTCGACCTCGTCGATGGGACGGGCGACCTGTAGGGCGAACCGGTCGCCCAGCGGCACGGTCAGCAGACGGAGCGGGACACCCTCGACGTCGACGGTGACGAGCGTGGAGGCCTCCTCCCCGCGCGCCACCGCCAACGACGACGCGTCGACCGGGAGGGTGACGGCCGCTTCGGATCGAGCCAGCGGACCGTGCAGGCGCTGCACCGTCCCCGCGTCGTCGATGATCTGGAACAGCCCGGCCGCACCTCCGAGGCGGTCACGACTCGGCGCGGTGAGCGCGAGGATCCCGCGGGGATCGCGCTCGACGGACGCGGCGATGCTCCGCAGGTCGTCGTCGACCGCGCCGATCAGCACCGTCACGGTGATCGCCTGCAGGGCGATCCCGGCGAGCAGGAGCGTCACCGTCACGGTCACCGCGACGACGATGGCGAAACGGCTGCGCAGGCTCATGGTCGCACCACGTAGCCGACACCTCGCACGGTGTGGACGATGCGTGATGCACCGCCCGCCTCGAGACGTCGGCGCAGCCCCGCGACGTGCTGCCCGAGCGCGTTCGGACCGATGTCCTCGCCCTCCCAGACCGCGTCGAAGATGCGTTCGCGCGGGACGACCCGTCCGGGCGTCGCCATGAGGAGGTCCAGCAGGTCGAACTCCGTCGGGGTGAGTTCGACGTGCAGCTCACCACGGCGGACCGTCCGACCGTCGACGTCGAGCACGACGTCAGCGACGCGTCGGCGCAGCGGACCGACGTCGGGCACGCGTCGCCGCAGCAGCGTCCTCAGGCGCGCGACGAGCTCCTCGAGGGCGAAGGGCTTCGTGAGGTAGTCGTCGGCACCGGCCTCGAGCCCAGCAACCCGGTCGCCGACCGCATCGCGCGCCGTGAGCATCAGGACAGGCAGGTCGTCACCGTCGCTGCGGATCCGCTGGGTCACCGCGAGCCCGTCCGGGCCCGGCAGGCCGACGTCGAGGATGACGACGTCGGGACGCTCACGCCCGAGCACCGCCATCGCCTCGAGGCCGTCGGGGACGGCGATGACACGGAACCCATGCAGCGGCAGCGCCCGCTCGAGCGAACGTCGCACCGCCCCGTCGTCCTCGACGACGAGCACGAGCGGACCGTCACCGTCCATACAGCACCTCCGGCGGTGCATGACGCTAGGCCGCACCGCAGGGGGATGCGGTGCGGCCTCGCGTGTGGCCGTGCGGACGCCCGGTCGAGGCTCAGACCTGCCCGTGCGGACCGGCCGTCCGGTCAGCGCCGTGCTGCTGGTGCTGCGCGCGGTCACCGTGGTCCTTCTCCGCGTGCATCTCGGCGAGCACTGCAGGGTCGACGCCGAGCTCGGCGAGCGCGTCAGCCATCAGACCCCGGCGCTCCTCCGACCGCTCGGACATCGCCGCGCGACGCTCGTCACGGTCGAGCCCTGCCATGCCGTCGCGCATCTGTGCACGCTGCGCATCGAGATCGCCGCGCAGCGTCGCCATCACATCGGCGAGCGCATCCGCATCGACCCCGAGGGCCTCCGCGTGCTCCGCGAGGTGCTCGGTGCGCATCTGCGGCGCACGGTCCGCCCGGCCGTGCGTACGGTCCTGCATCGGTCCCTGCATGGTCGGCCCGGCGGTCGGGGCCTCCTCGGCGGTCGCGCCGCCCGCGGCGGAGATCAGCACCGCAGCCGCGAGGGCGAGCGCTGCGGCTCCGGCGAGCAGCATGGCGGGGACGGTCCGGACGGTCCTCGTCTCGTGGGTGGACATCGGGTTCCTCCTGGTCCTGCCCACCGCGGTGGTGGGACGAGAAGGAGCATGCGTCACGGACCTGAGCGTTCCCTGAGCCTCCCGAGAGGTCCGGTCAGGCGAACCGGCCGCCGCCCCTTGTGCGGCGGATCCGCTCGAGACGGTCCTCGATGGCGCTTCGACGCTGGGCGGTGCGCTCCGGGTCCGCGGTGAGGCCGAGGCGCAGCCAGTCCCCCTCGGCGGTGCCGTCCGGCAGTCGCGCGACGTCGACGACGAGCTCGACCTCCGCCTCGCCGACGAGCAGCACGG
>SKII01000073.1 GCA_007116505.1 Nitriliruptoraceae bacterium | reverse complement strand
GCCGGCCCGCCTGGATCGACGCCGGCCCGCGCGGGCCCGTGAGCGGGTGGCCGGACGACGCCATCCTCGTCCACCGCGAGAGCACCGAGCTGTGCGGGACGCTCCAGCCGGAGCGCGACGCCGCACCGTCGGAGCTCCTCAGCACCGAGCAGCTCGCCGCGGTCACCCACCGGGCAGGACCGGCACGCGTGCTCGCGCCGGCCGGCTCGGGCAAGACGCGGGTGCTCGCCGCGCGACTGCGCCACCTCGTGCACGACCGCGGCGTGCAGCCGGAGCTAATCACCGCGCTCGCCTACAACACGCGCGCTGCGGAGGAGCTCGTCGAGCGGACGGACGACGTCGTGCTCGCCGGCGTGCGGCCCCAGGTCCGCACGGTGCACGCCCTCGGGCTCGCCGTGTGCACGGCGGTGCTCGGACGCCGACCGACGGTGCTCGATGCGGCCGGCGTCGCGGCGGCGTTGCGCCGCGCGTCGGACGGCCGGGTCGGAAGTCGCGGCGGCCCTCCCGTCGACGCCGTCGTCGCGGCGCTCACCGACGTGCGGCTCGGGCTGCGCGACCCTGCGGAGGTGGAGGCGTCGCGCGGGGACGTCGACGGTTTCGCCCGCATCGTCCCGCGCTACCGGGCGCTGCTGCACGCGCACGGGCTGCTCGACTTCGACGAGCAGGTCCACCTCGCGATCACGCTGCTCCTCGCCGATCCGGGCTTGCGCGCACGGGTCGGACGCGCCGCGACGCACCTGCTGGTCGACGAGGCGCAGGACCTCACGCCCGCGTTCGTGCTGCTCGTGCGGCTCCTCGCCGGCCCTGCGCAGCAGCTGTTCGCCGTCGGCGACGACGACCAGACGATCTACGGCTACGCGGGCGCGACCCCACGGGTGCTCGTCGACCTGCCGGACGCCTACCTCGGTGCGCGCTCGTACACGCTCAGCGTGAACCACCGCTGCCCCGCCGAGGTCGTGTCCGCAGCGTCGGCGCTGCTCGCCCACAACACCGTGCGCGTCCCGAAGGTGATCCGCGCGTCGCGGCCCGGGGGCGCACGGCCCGGACTCGAGGTCGTCGCGCCGGACACCACGGGGGCGACCGCGCACGTCGTCGCGCGCATCCGCACCGAGCTCGCCCAGCGCGGACCCGACGACGTGTGCGTGCTCGCGCGCGTCGGGTCAGCGCTCCTCGCCCCGCAGGTCGCCCTCGCCGAGGCCGGCATCCCGGTGCGGCCCCACGTCGGCCCGGAGATGCTCGCGCGCACGGGACTGCGCACGGCCCTCGCCTACCTGCGCATCGCTGCGGACCCCGAACGCATCACGCCGGACGATCTCACCGACACGCTGCGCCGGCCGGCACGGCGGCTCACCGGCGTCATCGCGGTGGGCGCACCGACGTCGCTCTCCCGCCTCGCACGCCAGGTCGCCACCGCTGACATCGAGCACCGCAGCGCGCTGCGACGCTACGTCGACGACCTCGCGCTCCTCGCTGGGCTCGCTCGCGGCGGGGCGGACAGCGCGACGCTCGTCACGGCCGTGCGCGACCACGTCGGCCTCGGTTCCGCGCTCGACGTGCTCGACCGGCGGCGCGTACGACCGGAGGGTTCGAGCCACGGCGACGACCTGGCCGCGCTCATCGAGCTCGCCCGTCTCCAGCCGGACCCGCACGCGCTCCCGGGATGGCTTGCCGCGCACCTGCAGCACCGGACGCCGGACGCGCGCAGCGACCCCGACACACCGGCCGTGACCCTGTCGACCGTGCACCGCGTGAAGGGCCGCGAGTGGGACGTCGTCGTGCTCGTCGGGATGCGCGCCGGCCTCGTCCCACACCGGCTGTGCGACGACCTCGAGGAGGAGCGCCGTGTGCTGCACGTCGCGCTCACCCGGGCGCGCCGCCACCTCCTCATCGTCAGCGACCCCGAGCGTCCCTCGCCGTTCCTCCCCGAGCTCCTCGGGACGCTGCGGCCGCCAGGTGCGCAGGACCCGGACGAGGTCGCGGTGCTCGAGCGCCTGCGCGCATGGCGACGCGACCGCGCGGCGGCCGACGCCGTGCCCGCGTTCCTCGTCGCGCACGACCGCACGCTCGCCGACCTCGCGCGGCGCCGACCACAGGACCCGCAGGCGCTGCGCGCATGCCACGGGATCGGACCTGCCCGGCTCGCCCGCTACGGACCGCAGCTGCTCGCCCTGCTCACGACCGGCCCCGACCCGAGCCACGCGCCTACGCTCCCCAGCGATCCGACCTCGACGACAGCGGAGCGTCCCCTTGGACGGCATGGACGCGCAGGCGCAGGGCCGAGCGGCGGAGCATGAGCTCGTCGCCGCGCTGCGCGGGGGCGGTCACCGGCTGACCGGGCCGCGCCGCGCGGTCTGGGCCGCGCTCGCATCGTCCGATGCGGACCATGCGCACCTCAGCGTCGACGAGGTCGTGGAGCGCACCGCCGGGGCCGGCAACGAGGTCGACCGTGCGACCGCGTACCGCGTCCTCGACCTGCTCGCAGAGCTCGGGCTCGTGCGCGCGAGCCAGCTCGACGCGGGCGGGCCGCTGCGGTGGGAGCGTCGACACCCCGACGAGCACTTCCACCTCCGCTGCACGGACTGCGGTCGGGTCGACCATCACGTCGGCACGCTCGTCGCGTCCGTCAGGCGCCACCTCGCCGCGGGCCACGGCTTCCACGCCGACAGCGTCGAGCTGACCGTCCACGGGCGCTGCGCGACCTGCGCGACCCGCTGACGCGCGCACCT
>SKII01000083.1 GCA_007116505.1 Nitriliruptoraceae bacterium | reverse complement strand
TCGACGCGCGCCTCGCGATGGCGTGCCTGAGCGTCCAGGCGATGAAGGGCGTCGAGTTCGGCGACGGCTTCCGCCTCGCCGACGTGCCGGGCAGCCGCGCGCACGACGAGATCGAGCATGACGGCAGCGCCTACGTGCGGCGGACGGCCCGCGCCGGCGGCCTCGAGGGTGGCGTGACGACAGGGCAGCCGCTGACGCTCCGCGTCGCGATGAAGCCGATCTCGTCCATCCCGCAGGCGCTCGACACGGTCGACATCGACACGCACGAGCCGGCGAAGGCGATCAACCAGCGCTCCGACGCCTGCGCCGTGCCGAGAGCAGGTGTCGTGCTCGAGCATGTCGTCGCGCTCGAGATCGCCGATGCGCTCCTCGAGAAGACCGGCGGGGACACGCTCGCGGAGGTGCAGCGCAACCTCGCGGCCTACGTGGCCGACGTCGCGTCGCGATGAACGGCTCTGCGAGCGTCGGCCGATGAGCCGCTCGATCTGTCTGTCGGGGATGATGGGCTCGGGCAAGACCACCGTCGCCGAGGTCGTCGGGCGTCGCCTCGGACGCGCCGTCGTCGACACCGACCGTGAGATCGAGCGCTGGACCGGACGCAGCGTCGCCGAGATCTTCGCCGAGGGCGGAGAGGCGGCGTTCCGGGAGCTCGAGCGGCGCGTCGTCGTCGAGGTCGCGCGCGTCCCCGACCTCGTCGTCGCGCTCGGTGGCGGGACGGTCCTGCGGGACGACACGGTCTCGGACCTGCTGCTCAGCGGGGTCATCGTCCACCTCGACGTCCCCGTGACGGTGCTCGCGGAGCGGCTCGCACCGCAGCGTGAGGGACGCCCGCTCCTGCGTCCCGGTCCGGACGCGCCGCCGCTCCACGAGGTGGTCGAGGAGGTCCTTGCAGCCCGGCGCGCCCGCTACGTGGAGGTCGCGGACCTCGTCGTCGATGGCTCGGCCGAGCCGGAGGACGTCGCCGCGCGGATCCTCACCTGGGCGATGGAGGCCGGGGACGTGCTGACCCCCAGCGAGTACGAGCAGGTGATGACGTGAGCGCCCCGTCGCGTCTCGAGCTCGAGCTGGAGGGGCGCCCCTACCAGATCGTCGTCGGCGAGGGCCTCCTCGACGACCTCGGTGCGCAGGTGCCCCTCCCGCTGCACGCCCGCCGCGCCCTCGTCGTCACCCAGGCGCCGGTCGTCGCCCACGGCTACGTCGGGCGCGTCGAGAGTGCCCTCGTGAGCGCCGGGCTCGACGTGAGGGTCCACGAGGTCCCCGACGGGGAGGGCGCGAAGTCGCCCGGCGTGCTCGTGGACCTCTGGGAGGCGTGCGCCGACTGGCCGCTCGGGCGCGACGACCTCGTCGTCGCTGTGGGCGGTGGGGTCGTCGGCGACCTGGCGGGGTTCGTCGCGGCCACCTGGATGCGCGGCGTGGCGCTGCTGCAGGTCCCGACGACGCTGCTCGCCATGGTCGACGCGTCGATCGGCGGGAAGACCGGCATCAACCTCGCCCAGGGCAAGAACCTCGTCGGCGCGTTCCACCAGCCGCTCGCCGTCGCCGCGGACCCGTCGGTCCTCGCGACGCTGCCGGAGCGCCTGCGCGTCGAGGGCGTCGCGGAGATCGTCAAGGCGGGCCTGCTCGCCGACGGCACGCTCGTCGAGCGCATCGAGCGCGATCCGGAGGGGGTCCGCCGCGGCGACACCGACCTGCTCCACTCGCTCGTGCTCCGGGCAGCGGCCATCAAGGCCCGCGTCGTCGCCGCCGACGAGTACGAGGCCGGCGAACGTGCGCACCTCAACCTCGGCCACACCTACGGGCACGTCCTCGAGACGCTCGCCGGTTACGGCACCTACCTGCATGGCGAGGCCGTCGCGGTCGGGCTCGTGGTCGCGACGGAGGTCGGGGTCGACCTCGGTCGCACCTCGCCCGACCTCGCCGCCCGTGTCCGGTCCGTCCTCGAGGCCGTCGGGCTGCCGGTGGACGTCCCCGTCCTCGAGCGCAATGCGGTCCACGCGACGATGGCGCGCGACAAGAAGGCGCGGTCAGGCGTGCGCATGGTCCTGCTCGAGGACATCGGACGTGCCGTGCTCGAGCCGGTGGGCCCGGGCGTCCTCGACCGCGTCCTCGACCGCCTCGAGGCCACCCCGCGCTAGCGTCGCCCTGGCCGGCCCCACGCCGGTCCCGCGATGCTACGGGTGGGAGACGAACCATGAGGGTCCGATGCGCATCCTGCTGCTGAGCGGTCCGAACCTCGCCATGCTCGGCCACCGCGACCCCGCGGTCTACGGCACGATCGACCTCGACGGCCTCGTCGGGATCGCCCGGACGACCGCCTCCGCGCACGGTGCCGAGCTCGTGCACGAGCAGCATGACGCGGAGGCGGACCTCGTCGCCGCGGTGCACCGGGTGGTCGCCGGGGAGACCCCGGTCGACGGGATCGTGATCAACGCGGGCGCGCTCACCCACTACGGCATCTCGCTGCGCGACGCCCTCGAGATGGTCGCCGTGCCCGTGATCGAGCTCCACCTCTCCAACACGCTCGCCCGCGAGGAGTTCCGCCACACCTCCGTGATCGGCGGGGTGTGCGTCGGGACCATCGCGGGCTTCGGCGCGCACGGGTACCGGCTCGCCGTCGAGGCTGCCGTGGCGCTGCTCGGCGAGCGTTGAGCGTGGACCTGCGGAGCGCGCTCCCGGTGATGGACCACGCGGCTCGGCGTGACCGGCTCAGGGCGCTGCTCGCGGACGCGGGCTGCGAGGCGCTGCTCGTCACCGCTCCTGCCGACGTGCGCTACCTGACCGGCTTCTCCGGATCGAGCGGCGCGGTGAT
>SKII01000024.1 GCA_007116505.1 Nitriliruptoraceae bacterium | reverse complement strand
GAACCGGTGGTCGAGGCCGCGGGTGTCGAACGTGTCCGGCCACTGGGCACGCCCGACCTCGAGCACCGAGGACCACAGCACCCCCTGGATGCGGCGGCGCTCCCGGCGCGAGGTGCGGCGGGCCTTCGGGGCGGCACGTCGTGCAGCACGGCGGGCACGCCGCCGCTCCGAGCGCGACGCGTCCGGACCGGGATGATGGTGGGGCGCGTCGGGGGCGACCTGCGTGCGGGGAGCGAGCGACGGAGGGCTCGGTGCAGCGAGGCCACCGGGGAAGGAGGCCTCCAAGGTGCCCGCCGTGACCGTCGCGTCCGAGGGGCTCGTCGTGCCGAGCGCGCCCGAGGTGGGCGTGACGGCCGTCGACATGGCGACCGAGGGGCCGTCACCCGTCCTCCCTGCACCGGCGCCCTTGGGGGTGAGCTTGCGCACGAACCGGTTCGACCGGATGCGACGGAACCCGCGCACGAGCGGGTTCTGCGACACCTTCGACCGTGCGGCGGTCCGCGGGTCCCGCACGCGTGGCGCACGTGGCGCACGTGGCATGCGAGGCATGCGGGGCACTCCTCCACCGAGCGACACGACCGTCCTTCCTGCCGGACCCTCAGGACCCTAGCCGCCCGAACCGCCCTGGGCCGCGCCTGGGCCGCGCCTGGGCCGCGCCTGGGGCCCCGGGCCGCGCCCGGGTCGCGCTGCGCCGCGCCCGCGTCGGTCAGCAGGCAGCCAGCCGGCCCGATCAGCGCACCCGGTCCTCGAGGCAGTAGGTCCGTCCGTCGACGACGGCGAACGGGACCCGCTCCCCTCCCCCGAGGAGCTCGCACCACTCGACGTCGGCGACCTCGGCGATGACGCGCCCGTCGTTGACGGCGGTGCAGCGCTCGGGGAGGACGCGGCCGCCCCCGTCGAGGAGGAAGCACGACCCGACCTCGAGTGGACGCGGCAGCTCCGCGTCGCCGTCCGGGAGGAACCGGGCTGCGACCCCACCGAACGTCGCGACGACGAGCAGCAGCGCCCCCGCCGTGAGCCCGAGCACGACCGGCAGGACGACGCCCCGCAGCGTGCGCTCCCTGGCCGCCCACGGGCCCGAGCCGACGTCGCCGGGTCGGCGCACGAGCGTCCCGTCGTCGGCGACGACGGGACCCGGAGGTGCTTCTCCAGCACCCGCCACCGCGCCCGTCCCGATCCCCATCGGGGTGGGCGGGGCGGGTACGGAGCGGTCGTCAGCCCGGTACTGCGCGTGAGGGGTCGTCGGAGCCGCCGGCGCGTCCGCAGGTCCCTCCCAGTCGCTCACCGGGTCCGCCGCACGGGCCGTGACCTCCCGCTCCGCAGCGCGGCTGCGGTAGCCCGGAGCTCCGAGCGTCGCACCCGCCGCGCCCGCGCCACGGGCACCGAGTACGTCGGCGAGCGTCAGGTTCGCCGCCACACCGGTCCGGCACCACCGCGTCAGGAGATCCGCACCGCGTGCGACGACGGGATCGTCGGAGACACGCATGCGGGCGAGCGCGTCCGACGCATCCGGCTCGAGGAGGTCGCGCTGGGCGAGCACCAGGTTCTCCCCGACGTGGTGCGCCCACAGTCCCGGGTCGGTGACGAGCGCGCGCAGCGTCGTGTGCACGAGGAGCGCGGAGAACGTGTCGACGTAGCGCGACACGTGACCGTCCTCGATGCGCTGCGGATGCTGGTAGCTCGGATGACCGACCTCGGCCGGTGCGCCGGTGAGGTGGGCACCGGTCGTCGGGTCGAACAGGAGCACGCCGTCGAAGTCGATGATGCGCAGCGCGCCCTCCGGCGTCACGAGCACGTTGCCGTGCTGCAGGTCGCCGTGCGCGACGCCGCACGCGATGAGCAGTCGGCACGCCTCCGCCCACGCGTCCGCGAGGGCCGCGATGCGCGTGGGGAGGTGGAGGTGGTCCCCGATCCAACGCTGCAGCGGGTCGCCGACGATCCACGGCATCGTGACGACCGGCCAGCGCCGACCGTGCACCTCGATCGCGTCGTCGCACCAGCGGACGGGCACGAGCACGTCGGCCAGGTCCATCGCCTCGAGCATGCGGTAGGGCTCGGCGCCGCGCGCCGGCACGGACGTGAAGCAGCGCAGCGCCGTGCGGCCGGAAGGAGCGTCCGCATCGAACACGACGGCGTTCTGCCCCGTCGCCGCCGCGGGAAGACCCATCAGGCCCGGGCGCGTGCGCAGCCCGGAGAGCGCAGGATGGTGGAGCGTGTCCGGCGCGTCCTGGACGGCCGCGACGTAGTCGGCCGCCGTCGGCCACGGCCCCTCGACCGGCCCGCTCACGCCGCACCGTCGTCGGCGACGAGCACGGCGCGCAGGAGGGTCAGGTCGTCCCGCTCGCACAGGCCCGCCGCGACGCCCTGCGCGACGAGCTGCTCGAGCGCGGCCGCATCAGCACGGACCACGACGTCCCACAGGTCCGCATGCTCGCGTCCCGCACGGAGCAGGAACGCCGCCATCGCGTCGCTCGCGACGAGCAGCGCGTCACCGGAGCGGAGGCCGACCTCGAGCGTCCCGACCTCCGTCGCCGCCGGGTCCGCCCCTTCGAGCGACGAGAGCAGCGCCGGCCGCGTGCCGAACGCCGCCGGGTCGTCGACGGGGAAGGACACCTCGAGCCGTCCGCCGCGCACCACCATCAGGCAGACGTCACCGACCGCGAGGGCCGTGACGCGGGGCCGGCGTCCGCCGAGCCCCGTGACCACCGCACCGAGCAGCGCGGCATGCGCACCGCGCGCCGCCGCCGCCTCGGTGAACCAGGCGCGGTCCGCCCCGTCCGGACCGGGCGTGCCACCGTCGTCGAACGCCG
>SKII01000033.1 GCA_007116505.1 Nitriliruptoraceae bacterium | reverse complement strand
TGTTCGAGTTCCTCCGCGGCGCGCAGGACGACGGGCATCCGCTCGTGCTGCTCGTCGCTGCGGTGCCGCCGTCGACGGGGGACGTGCGCTTCGACGCGCTGCTCGCTGCGATCGCGGAGGATCTGTGCGTGCATGCCGGCGAGGCGCCGCCGTCGTGGGTGCACGATGCGGGTCGTTTCCTCGATCGCGCCTGGTGGGTGAGCGCTCTGCCGTCCGCGCGTGCGGCTGCGCTCGTGCACGCACCGGCCTCGTTCCGCCGTCGCGGCGTCATGCTCGACCGGCACGACCTGGTCGCCGCATGAGCGAGCCGCTCCTCGACCGCGATCTCCTCCGCCGCGCCTTCACGTTGCTCGCCGAGCGGCTCGCGCGTCGCGAGGTCGTCGGCGAGGTGCACGTGTTCGGCGGTGCGGCGATGGTCCTCGCGTTCGACGCGCGTGCAGCGACCCGCGATGTCGACGCACTCTTCGAGCCCGACGGCCACGTCCTCGACGCCGCACGCGAGGTCGCAGTCGAGCTCGACCTGCCACGTTCGTGGCTCAACAACCAGGCATCGAGCTACGTGTCCGGACGTGCCGGGCGCGGGACCCCGGTGTTCGACCATCCGAACCTGCGCGTGATGACGACACCTGACGAGCACCTGCTCGCCATGAAGGTCCGTGCGGCACGAGCGGCACGTGATGCCGACGACGTGCGGCTGCTCCTCGACCATCTCGAGTTGCGGAGCGTCGCCTCCGTCGAGACCATCGTCGCGCGCTACTTCCCTGACGAGCCGCTGTCCGACCGCTCGCGCATGCTGCTCGAGGACCTCCTCGCCGACACTGCGCCCGATGCCCCGACCGCGGAGCCCTGATGCCCAACCGTCTCGCCGCCTCGACCTCGCCCTACCTGCGTCAGCACGCCGACAACCCGGTCGACTGGCGCGAGTGGGGCGAGGACGCGTTCGCCGAGGCGCGTGAGCGTGACGTCCCGATCTTCCTGTCCGTGGGTTACTCGGCGTGCCATTGGTGCCACGTGATGGCACACGAGTGCTGCCAATAGCGGCTCGAAACGGCTGGATACGCGGCTTTCTCGGCGTGTTGTTGTGTCCTGAATGGCTGGTTCGTACATCGGATGTACATCGCCCGCGCTCGGTCGATCCGCACGTAGGATGAATGCATGACCATCTACTTCCACTGATCCGACGGCCCGCTCCCGGCCTCGCCCGGGAGCGGACGGCCCCGGCGCCACACACGCGCGGGGGCCATGTCGTGTCCGGATCGATCGCGGTCGGCGCTGCGTATCACGCCGCCGACCCGGACAGGGAAGAGATGTCCACGCCATCAGTCGTGCGGGCGCGTGCCCGCGCGCAGCTCGCCGCCACCGGGGTGCACGTCGCACGCGGTGGACGCCAGGTCCTCACCGACGTCTCGCTGACGGTCGTCCCTGGCGTGCGCCTCGGTGTGGTCGGGGAGAACGGCCGCGGGAAGTCGACGCTGCTCCACGTGCTCGCCGGCCGGCTCGAGCCTGACCGCGGCAGCATCGTCCGGGTCGGGAGCCTCGGGCTCGCCGAGCAGGAGATCGCGGTCGCCGCGACCGCGACGGTCGGGGACCTGGTCGACATCGAGCTGCGTGACGTCCGGTCGGCGCTCGCGACGTTCGAGCACGCCTCGGCGGCACTCGCGGACGGGAGCGCCGGTGCCGAGGACGCCTTCGCTCGCGCGCTCGCGGACGTCGAGCTGCTCGACGCGTGGGACGCGGACCGGCGGGTCGACCTCGCGCTCGAGGCCCTCGGTGCCGTCACGGATCGTGCGCGTCCGCTGGAGAGCATGTCGGTCGGTGAGCGTTACCGGGTCCGGCTCGCGGGGCTGCTCGGTGCGCAGCACGACCTGCTGCTGCTCGACGAGCCGACGAACCATCTCGATGTCGCGGGGCTCGAGTTCCTCGCCGACGCCCTGGTCCGATCGCCGTCGGCGGTCCTGCTCGTGAGCCACGACCGCCGGCTGCTCGCCGACGTCGTCACCGACATCCTCGACCTCGACCCGTCGCAGGACGGCCGTCCGCAGCGCTACGGGGACGGCTACGCGGGCTACGTCGCCGGGCGCGCGGCCGCGCTCGGCCGCTGGGCCGACGAGCACGCACGGCACCTGAAGGAGCAGGCGCGTCTCGAGGAAGATCTCAGCGAGGCGCAGGAGCGGCTCCGGACCGGGTGGCGCCCACCGAAGGGCGCGGGCAAGCACCAGCGCGCGACCCGTGCGCCGGGGCTGGTCCGCGCGGTGAACCGGCGGCTCGAGGACCTCGACACGCACGGCGTCGAACGTCCGGCCGAGCCGCTGCGCTTCGCGATGCCCGACCTGCCCGTGCTCGCGGGAGTGACGCTGCTCAGCGCGGTCGACGTCCGCGTGGAGTCCCGCCTGGCCGGACCCGTCTCCGTCGCGCTGACCTCGGGGATGCGCCTGCTCGTGACGGGCCCGAACGGCGCCGGGAAGTCGACGCTCCTCGAGGTGCTCGCCGGGTCGCTCGCGCCCACCGCCGGGACGGTCGTGCGAGCCGCACGCGCCCGCAGCGTGCTGCTGCGACAGGAGGCGCCGACGCGTCCCGGGCTGACGGTCAGGAGCGCCTACTCGGCGGCGATGCGAGCGCTCGGCGCGAGCGGCGGGACCGACGACGACGCGGCGCTCCGAGCGTCGGGGCTGATCGCCGCCGACGACCTCGATCGCCCGGTCGCCGCGCTGTCGATGGGGCAGCAGCGGCGGTTGGACCTCGCGATCGCGCTGGCGAGCCGACCGCACGTGCTGCTGCTCGACGAGCCGACGAACCATCTGTCGATCGCGCTCAT
>SKII01000166.1 GCA_007116505.1 Nitriliruptoraceae bacterium | reverse complement strand
CGACCTGGTCGTTGAGCACGTCGGCGGACGTCGCGCCGTTGCGCGCGACGCAGCGCAGGCGGGTCGCCCGCCCATCACGGAGGTTCAGCGCACGGGCGACGCGGCGGCCTGCGGCCTGCTCAGGGTTGTCGAGGCGGAACCCCGCGCTCGCCGAGTCGCCGAGCACGACGACGGTGCGGACGGGCTCGGTGCCGTCGAGGTCGAGATCGAGGGACAGCAGCGGGGCCTTGCGTGCCTCCGCACGCATGCGGCGGACGCGCAGCAGCGCGAGCGCCGGCGCGACCGCGAGCGCAGCGCCGGCACCGCCGACCAGCGCCCTCCGCACGATCCGACCGTCCCTGCTGCCGCCCTTGACACCGTTGCTGTCGCCGTCCATCGTCGCTCTCCTCGTCGCTGCTGGTCCGCTTCTGGTCGCGGGTCCGTTCCCACGAGGGTGACAGACCGGCCGTCCGTCCGCACGGGCTGAAGGTCACCTCCTCCTCCCCGCCGTACCCTTCCGAGGTCACCGCTCGGGCCTGCACGGCCCATGGGGATCTGCGACGGAGGCGGTCGGGATGCGTCGGCTTCGCACGTCCGGCCCTTCAGCGTCGTCCCGGCCCGACGCCCTGCTCGTGACGGTCGCAGGGCTCGTAGCGGTCGTGGTCCTCGTCCTGCTCGGTGGGGGGACGGGCCGCTCGGCGGGCCCGGACGGTGCAGCGCCGAGCGTCCCTGCGCCCGACGCCCCCTCCCCCGACAGGCCCGTCGCGCCGTCACCCGGGCCCGACACGCCGGGCGGCCCCGGCGACGGGAACGGGGGCACCGATGGTGCGACCGACGGCGAGGTCGACACCGACCCGCCGGGCCCGACCTTCGACGAGCCGTGGCGTGCACCGTGGATGGTCCCCGAGGAGGGCTCGCTGCTGCACGGGCGGCGCTTCGGTGAGGTCGACGGCTTCCTCGTGTTCCGCGGCAACCCGACCCGTACGTTCTACGGCGAGGGCCCCGTCCCGCGCGACCCGGAGCTCGTGTGGTCGGCCCCGTCCGGGCGGATGTGCTCCACGGAGGGTTCGGGCGACACGCGCAAGGTGTGGTGCGGGATCGGCTGGACCGGCCAGGTGGTGCTGCTCGACCATGCGGGCGACGGCATCACCGCCGTCGAGGTGATGGTCGGCGCGTACGACGGGTCGTTCCACCTGTTCGACGGCGCGTCGGGCGAGCGGACGAGCGCACCGTTCCGTACCGGCTTCATGGTGAAGGGCACCGAGACGATCGACCCCGACGGGTTCCCCCTCGCCTACGTCGGCTCGCGCGACGGCTACCTGAGGGTCCTCGCGCTCGAGCCGCGCGGACCCGTCGAGCTGTGGCGGCTCGGCCGGCACCCCGAGGGCGTGTGGAACAACGACTGGGACGCGAACCCGACCGTCCTCGACGACGTGCTCTACGCGGGAGCCGAGGACAGCTGGTTCCGGATGTGGCGGCTGAACCGCTCCTACGACGCGGACGGTCGCGTCACCGTCACCCCGGAGCTGCTCGTCGAGGTCCCCGGCTTCGACGACGCGCTGTTCGCACGCATCGGTGACCGTAACGTGTCGATCGAGTCGAGCCCGGCGGTCACCGCGGACCGCGTGTACTGGGCGAACTCCGGTGGTCGCGTGATGGGCATCGACCGCCTCGCCGCGCTCGACGGCCGCGTCGTCGTCACGTTCGACCACTGGGTCGGCGACGACGTCGACGCGTCGATCGTCGTCGACCGCGAGGGCATGCTCATCGTCGCCGTCGAGGAGGAGCGCCGCCTGCCGGCCGCCGCCGGGATGGGCCAGCTCATCCGCCTCGACCCCACGCGACCCGCCGACCCGGTGCTGTGGCGCCTCGACATCCCCGCGGTGCAGGGCGTGGCCGGCGCCGACGGTGGCGTGTGGGCGACCCCCGCCGTCTACGACGAGTACGTGTACGTGCCGACGAACTCGGGGCGGCTGCTCGTCGTCGACCTGCAGGACGGGACGGTGCTCTCCAACGAGTTCATCGGCGGTCCGCTGTGGTCCTCCCCCGCGATCGTCGAGGAGCCGGGCGGTCCGGCCTGGCTCGTGCAGGGCACGTGCGGGCGCCCATCGGTCCGCGGCTACAGCCTCGAGGACCCGGCCGCGCCGACGCTGCGGTGGGAGGTCCCGATGCCCGGCTGCGTCGAGGCGACCCCGGTCGTGTGGCGCGGCAGCATCTACGTCGGCACGCGCGACGGTCGGCTGCACGCGCTGCGGTGAGCGGCACCCGACCGCGACGCACCGCAGCGGCACGCGGCTGACCGCGCGACGCCTCAGACGTCGCCGCGGGTCATGCGCACGCCGGCCGCGACGCACGCGACGGTGACGTAGGCGAGGAACACGCCGAGCGCTGCGCCGGGCTCGAGCGGCACGAAGCCGAGCCCCATGTCGACAGCCATCTGGTCGCCGGAGCTGTCGGCGAACAGCGCCTCGAGCGCGGTGAACGGGAGGTAGCGGGCGACCGACGGGGCGAGGAAGAACACGAGGGTCTCACCGATGAACAGCCACACGAGGCTCAGTGTCAGCGCGACGACCTGGCTGCGGAGCAGCGCCCCGATCGCGACCCCGAGCATCGCGTTGAGGCTGTAGCCGACGGGCGCCTGCCACAGCGCGCGTGTGACGTCCGGACCCCACGTCGCGTCGACGCCCGCGCGGGCGAGCGCGACCGCGGCCATCGCCGCGACCACCGCGAGGGCGAGGCCGACGAGCACGAGCGCGTAGAGGACGGCGACGGCGAGCTTCGCGACGAGCACACGCGTGCGGGACGCGTCGAGCTGGAACGTCCGCCCGATCGTGCGATGACGGAACTCGGTGG
>SKII01000098.1 GCA_007116505.1 Nitriliruptoraceae bacterium | reverse complement strand
CCTGGGCATGACCTGCGGTACTCGGTCGACACGACGCGCATCCGCGCGCTCGGCTGGGCCCCGAAGGTGTCGTTCGAGGAGGGGCTCGACAGGACGATCGCCTTCTACCGCGAGCGCGAGGACTGGTGGCGCCCGCTCAAGGCCGGTGGGGCGTCGGACCGGCGGGGTGCCACGACGTGAGGGTCCTCGTCACGGGAGCGGGAGCTCAGATCGGCCTCGACCTGGTCGACGCGTTCGCCGAGCACGACGTGGTCGGGCTGACGCGCGCGCAGCTCGACGTGACCGACGAGGCGGCCGTCGGCGCAGCGGTCGCGGCGATCCGGCCCCGCCTCGTCATCAACGCGGCTGCGGGGACCGACGTCGACGGCTGCGAGTCCGACCCTGACGGCGCCCACCGCGTCAACGCCCTCGCGCCGTGGTGGCTCGCCCGCGCGTGCGCGCGCACTGGCGCGACGCTCGTCACGTTCTCGACGGACTACGTGTTCGACGGCGTCGCACCGGTCGGTCCCGGGGGTGCACCGCGAGGGTTCACCGAGCAGGACGCGGTCGCGCCGCTCAGCGTGTACGGCCGCAGCAAGGCCGCGGGCGGGGCGCTGGTGCGCGAGACGCTGGCGGAGCATCACATCGTCCGCACGGCGTGGGTCTCGGGGGCTCGTGGGCGCAACTTCGTGCGCACGATGCTGCGGCTCGCCGACGGCGGTGGTCCCGTCCGTGTCGTCGACGACCAGACGGGCTCGCCCACCATGACCCGCGACCTCGCCGTCGCGGTGCGCGACCTCGCGCTCAGCGGACGGCACGGCACCGTTCACCTCGTCAACGAGGGCAGCGCGACGTGGTTCGAGCTCGCCGAGGCCGTGTTCGCCGGGGCCCGCCGCGAGGTCGACCTCGCACCCCAACCGTCGACCGCCATCCAGCGGCCGGCGCCGCGCCCCTCGTGGTCGGTGCTCGACACGACCCATGCCCGCACGATGGGGGTCGGGCCGCTGCCGCACTGGCGCGATGGCCTCGCACGGCTCCTCGCTGAGCTCGGCGAGGCCCGCGCATGACCCCCACGTCGGCGGGGGTCGTCATCGTCACGCACGACACGCGTGACGAGGTGCTCGGCGCGCTCGCCTCGCTCGCCGGTCATCCGGGTCCGGTCGTCGTGGTGGACTCCGGCTCGTCGGATGGCACGGCGGTCGCCGTGCGAGGCGCGTATCCGCAGGTCCGTGTCCTCGAGCTCGCGAACGTCGGCTACGGGCGCGGGGTCAACGCCGGCGCGGCGGTGCTCCCCGAGGACGTCGACGTGATCGTCGCCGCCAACGCCGACGTGCGCTTCGCTGACGGTGCGGTCGCGACCCTCGTCGGGGTGCTCGACGAGGATGCCGCCATCTCCATCGTCGGCCCGCGGGTCCGCTACCCGGACGGGACGCACCAGCCGTCGGCCCGGCGGGTCCCGGACACTGCGACGGCGCTCGTGCACGCGGCGGTCGGCTGGGCCGTCCCCGACAACGCAGCGACCCGCCGCTACCACGCGCTCGACCTGACGGGCCCCGACGTGACCGAGGCGTGCGACGTGGACTGGGTCTCGGGCTGCGCGCTGGCGGTGCGCCGCAGCACGTTCGACGCGGTCGGCGGCTTCGACCCCGGCTACCACCTGTTCGTCGAGGACGTCGACCTGTGCCGGCGGGTCCGGTCGGCCGGTGGCAGGGTCCGCTTCGAGCCGTCCGCCGTCGTCGAGCACCGCGTCGGTGCGTCGGCGGGGCAGCGGCCGCTGCGGGCGAGGTTCCTGCACGCGCGGGCCCTCGACCGGTACCTCTCGCACCACACCGAGGGGCCCTCCCGTCACCTCCGGCCCCTGCTGTGGCCGGGGCTCGCGGCGTGGGCGGTCACGACGACGCTCGCCGACCGGGTGCGCGCCGCCGCAGTGACGAAGGAAGGGGACCGAGCATGAGCATCCCGAGCACGGCGCTCATCGTGGCGGGCGGACGAGGCACGCGCCTCCTGCCGGTCACCGAGCATCTGCCCAAGCCGATGCTGCCGTTCTGCGGCGCGCCGTTCCTCGCCGGTCTCGCGCGGCGTCTCGGCGAGGCGGGCGTGCGACGCGTCGGCCTGGTCGTCGGGGCGGACACGTCCCCGTTCGACCCCCTCGTCGACCTCCTCGCACCGCACGGCATCGGGGTCAGCCTCGTCCCTGAGCCGACACCCCTCGACACGGCGGGCGGCGTGCGCGCTGCGACCGTCGGACTCGACGAGCCGGTGCTGGTCCTCAACGGTGACGTGCTGAGCGATCTCGACGTCGCGGCGCTGTGCACCGCGCACGCGTCGACGGGCGCGGTCGCGACGATCGCGCTCACGCGCGTCGAGGACACCTCGACGTTCGGCGTGTGCGTGCTCGAAGGGGACCGCATCACCGCGTTCGTCGAGAAGCCCGCTCGCGGCACGCTCCCCGGCCACGACACCGTCAACGCCGGCGCGTACGTGCTCGCCGCCGGATCGCTCGCCGGCTTCCCCGAGGGACCGCTCAGCTTCGAGCGTGAGGTGTTCCCGCAGATCCTCGCCTCCGGAGGCCGCATCACCGGGTACGTGCACGAGGGGGTGTGGACCGACCTCGGCACTCCGGACCGCTTCCTCGACGGGCAGCGGCTCGTGCTCGAGGGTGCGATGCCGTGGCCGCCCCTCGCGGACCTCGACGACCTCGGCGAGCTGGAGGGGCGCACGTCGCGCTCCGGGGTCCTCGTCGGGCGTGACGTCCGTGTCGCCTCAGACGCACGGCTCGACGCGCCGGTCGTCCTCGGTGACCGCGTGTCGATCGGCAGCGGCGCAGCGGTCGGGCCCGGCGTCGTGATGGCGCAGGACGT
>SKII01000125.1 GCA_007116505.1 Nitriliruptoraceae bacterium | reverse complement strand
GGCCGCGCCGTCGCCCCTCCCCCGCGGACGCTGCCGCGCCTCGACCCGAGCCGGCGCTCTGGCCAGCACCCTGGCCAGCACCCTGGCCGACGCCATCGATCATCGTGTGCATCCTCATCATCCCTCCTCGCATCCGTCCACTGTTCGTCTCGTCGCTCCGCCCGCGGGTCCTGCCCTACAGCGTGCCGGGGTCGATCGCCGGCGAGACTCCGAAGGTTCGGAGCGGACCGGCGCGCGGTCGGGTCCCGGTCCTGCCGGACCTCCCCGAGGCATGGCTGACGGTCAGCAGGTCCCGGGGTCGACCCCGACCCTAGGCCCTCCGGGCGGCGGCGCCGACCACCGAGCCCCGGAGGCGCCGCACGCCCGCGGGTTCGAGGAGACGCTGGAGCACCGACAGCACGACCGCGACCGTCCCGGCCAGGACGGCGACGAGCGCCGCGCCCCCGATCAGCAGCGTCGGGTTGCGCTGCCCGAGGCCATCGCGCACGTAGCGACCGAGCCCGTCGCCCCCGAGGAAGGCACGGATCGGCTCCGTCGCGATGACCTGCACGGCGGCCACACGGACGCCGGTCAGGATCACGTTGAGCGCGAGCGGGAGCTCGACGCGGAACAGGACCGCCGAGGGGCGCAGGCCGACGGCCCGCGCCGCATCGACCGCGCCCCTGTCGACCCCGCTGACCGCGGTGTAGGTCCCGAGGTACATCGGCGGGAGCGCCATGAGGGTCAGCGCGAGGAATATGGGCCACGGCTCGAAGCCGTAGCCGGCCCGGAGCGACACCGGGACGAGCAGCGCCGCGAGCGCGAAGGTCGGCACGGCACGCCCGACGTTCACGAGCCATGCGCTGACGACCCGGGCACGCCCGAGATGCGCCAGGACCGCGGCGCTCGGGACGGCGAGCAGCGTCGCCGTCAGCATCACGGCGCCGGCCAGGGTCAGCGTGTCGGCGAGCGAGGGCAGGATGCCGGTCGGACCGCTCCATGAGGCCGGATCCAGCAGCCATTCCTGCAGGGTGATGTCGCGCGGGAGCGCCGCCTGCGCCAGTGGGAGCGCGGTCATGCCGACACCGGCCGGCGGCGTGCCCACGGCGCGACGCGGCGCTCGAGCAGGACGAACGCAGCATCGAGCGTGAGCGCGAGGACGATCGACAGCACGGCCCCCACCGTGAGAGGTGTCCAGAACGCACGGCGCAGACCGTCGAGGATGAGCCGTCCGAGCCCACCCTGCCCCACGATGGCGGCGAGCGTGACGAGCCCGACGGTCGTCACGCTCGCGAGGCGGACACCGGTGAGGATGACGGGGAGCGCGAGAGGGATGCGCACGCTGACGACACGGCGCAGGGGCGACAGCCCGATCGCCTCGGCCGCCTCCTCGACGGCCGGCGGGACCTGGTCGAACCCGTCGAGGATCGCGCTGACCAGCACGACGAGGGTGTACGCGACGAGCGGGATGAGTGCCGTCGTGCGCGTGAGGCCCGTCGACGGCACGAGCAGCCCGAAGAACGCCACCGAGGGGATGGTGTAGAGCGCCGCGGTCGAGGCGGAGATGGTCGGACGCAGGCGCGGGACCCTGAGCGCGGCCGCAGCGAGCAGCGAGGCGACGGCGAGGCCGAGGGCGACCGTGAGCAGGGTCAGCTGCAGGTGCTCGACGACGGCGGCGCCGATGGCCGCACGCTGGTCGACGAGGTAGTCGGGGCGGATGAGCGGGTTGTTGTTCATCGGACGACGGTCATCGGTCGTCGCCGGCGAGCGCCCGCCGGATGCCTTCGAGGGTCACGACCCCGAGGAACCCCTCGTCCCCGACGACGACGGCGACGGCCGTGTGTGCGGTCATGAGGCGGTCCATCGCGGCACGCAGGGTGTCGCCCGGGCCGACGAGCGCTGCCGGCGCCTCCAGGCCCTCCCGACCGAGCGCCCCGACCTGCGGGAGGCCGTCGCCGTGGATCCAGCCGAGGAACCGTCCGCCCTCGACGACGCCCAGCCACTCCCCTCCCTCACGGCGGAGCACGTCGCGTGCCTCGGCGGCCCCGGTACCGACCTCGACGATGGGACCGCGACCGAGACGCACCTCTCCGACCGTCCGGAGGGCGAGGCGCCGCAGGCTGCGGTCGGCACCGAGGAACTCGACGACGAACTCCTCCGCGGGATCGCTGAGCAGGACGTCCGGTTCGGCGTACTGCGCCAGGCGTCCCCCGCGGTCGAGCAGAGCGACGCGGTCAGCGACGGCGAGGGCCTCATCGAGGTCGTGGGTGACCAGGACGATGGTCTTGCGCACGCGCTCCTGCAGGGCGAGCAGCTCCTGCTGGAGGCGAGCCCGAACGACCGGGTCGACCGCGCCGAACGGCTCATCCATGAGGAGGATCGGAGGGTCGGCGGCGAGCGCGCGTGCGACGCCGACCCTCTGCTGCTGGCCGCCGGAAAGCTCGTCGGGGAAGCGTGCGAGCTGCTCCTCGTCGAGCCCGACGAGCTCCGCGAGCTCCTCCACCCGGCGGCGCGTGCGCGCGCGGTCCCAGCCGAGCGCCCGCGGGACGACCGCGATGTTGTCCGCGATGCTCCGGTGCGGGAACAGGCCGACGGCCTGAATCACGTAGCCGATGCCGAGGCGGAGCCGCACCGGGTCGAGGGTCGAGGTGTCCTTCCCCTCGACCTCGATCCGCCCGGAGGTGGGCTCGACGAGCCGGTTGATCATCCGGAGCGTGGTGGTCTTCCCGCAGCCGGACGGCCCGATGAGCGTGACGATGCTTCCGCGAGGGATGTCGATGCTGAGACGCTCGACCGCCGCCTCTGCACTCCCGTCGAAGCGCTTCGAGACCGTGTCGAGCCGCACCGCCGGGACGTCGGACTCCGTCACGGATGC
>SKII01000081.1 GCA_007116505.1 Nitriliruptoraceae bacterium | reverse complement strand
TCGGCAGCGACGGCGCACGTGCGTGCGACCGCCCGCGCGCCACGAGCCCGGGCGGGCGACCCGCGGGTCCCCGTGCTCGGCGGCCTCGCGATGTTCGGGGGGCTGCTCACCGCCCTCGCCGTCGCCGCACCGCTCGCCGCGTTCGAGGAGCTGTTCGCCTCGACGAGCGAGCCGGTGGCGCTGCTCGTCGGTGCGACCGCGATCGTGCTCGTCGGGGCGCTCGACGACCTCATCGACCTGTCCGCGGCGTTGAAGCTCGCCGGCCAGATCGTCGCGGCGACCCTCGTGTCCTCCCTCGGCCTGCAGCTCCAGTACTTCTGGCTGCCCGGCGTCGGTCTCATCGCGTTGAGCGACGACCTCGGGCTCGTCCTCACCGTCATCTTCCTCGTCGGGTTCATCAACGTCATGAACCTCGTCGACGGGCTCGACGGGCTCGCCGCCGGGGTGGCCGGGATCGGGTCGGCCGCGTTCCTGCTGTACGCGCTGCGCGGAGGTGGGGCGGCGGCGAGCCTGCTGTCGAGCGCGACGCTCCTCGCCGCCATCACCATCGGCGTCGCGGCAGGGTTCCTCGTGCACAACTGGTACCCGGCCCGCAGCTTCATGGGGGACACCGGGTCGATGCTGCTCGGCCTGCTGCTCGGTGCGGCAGGCGTGGCACACGTCGGCCGGTCGTCCTCCCCGACGGCCGCGGAGCTCGTCGCGTCCGTCCCGCTCATCGTCCCGCTCGTCGTGATCGCCGTCCCCGTCGTCGACACGCTCGTCACGATCGTGCGCCGGCTGCTGCGCGACCAGCCCATCACTCGGCCCGACGTCGGTCATCTCCACCATGCGCTGGTCGCGGCCGGCCATCCGCACCGGCGGGCGGTCCTCGTCCTCTACGGATGGTCGGCGGCCGCCGGACTCGCCGTCGTCGGCCCCCTCTACCTCCCCGGGGCGACCGTCGTCGCGCTGCTGCTGGTGCTCGTGCTCGTCGTCACCGGCTTCACCCTCGTCGGACTCCGGGAGCGTGACGGCCTGCGGCCCGCGGACGAGGGTCTGTGGGTCCCGGCGTCCGCACCGGCAGCGCCTGCGACCGCAGTCCCTCCGGCCGCCGCCCCGCCGACCGGCCCGGGTCCGGGGAGCATGCAGGGGCCCGACGCCGGCCCGCCCGCCGCGCTGCTCTGACCGCGCTGCCCCGGGTGCGATCCTGAGGCGCTGGTAGCATCCGGCCGTCCCTCCCAGCGGCCCGAGCGGCCCTCCGACCTGCCGTGGTGAGCATGCCCGACGCGCGATCGCAGGCCGCCAGCCACCGCCGTGGCGCGCTGCGGGGCCTCGACCAGTCCTCGGTGATGGGCGTCGAGCTCATCACCGCGACGCTGACGTGGGCCGGCATCGGCTGGCTCGTCGACCGCTGGCTCGGCACCGCCCCGTGGTTCCTCGCCATCGGCGCGCTCCTCGGCAACGCCGCGGGGATCTACCTCGTGTGGCTCCGCGGTCGCCGGATGGACGCCATCGAGCAGGCGGCCGCGCAGGCCGCGCAGGCCGAGCAGGCCGAGCAGGCCGAGCCGCGGAGCACGGACGGCCACCCCCGATGACGGCGCCCACGGCAGGACGCAGCCTCGCGGACCTGCGGGCAGCCGCGACGACCCGCCGGCTCGCGACGGTCACCATCGCGACGCTCGCCGTGCTGCTCGTCGCCACCACCGGGGTCGGCTGGGTGGCCCTCGGGCGCGACGGTGCGCTCTCCGCCGCGCTCGGGACGGCGCTCACCGCGGTGCTGTTCGCGGGTGGGCTGGTGAGCCTGCACCGCACCGCCGCGGGCAGCGGCTCGTTCGCTCCGGTCGCCGCTGCCTTCGCCCTGCGAATCGTGCTCTATGCTCTCGCCCTCGCGCTCGTGTCCCGGGCCGAGTGGGTGCACGGCCCGAGCCTCGCCTCGGCGACCGCCGCCTCGATCGCCGTGATGCTCGCGGTCGAGCTGGTCGCCATCGCGCGGGAGCCCGTCGCCGAGCTCGAGCCCCTCGGTAGGCCGGTGCACGACGGGGCCCGCGAGGCGACGGACTGACCGAGGACTTCCCGACGACGACCTGCGCGGCACTGGGCGCGCAACGACACGGAGCATGACGGTGGGACTGACCCTTGCGGCGGCGGAGTGGGGCGGCGAGTTCGAGGGGTCGCTCGACGACATCAACGCGCTGTTCAGCTTCCCGTACTTCCTCCTCCAGGACGTCGCCGGCGGGCTCATCGCCATCAACCGCACGATCCTGATCGCCTTCTTCATGACGCTCGTCGCGATGACGATCATGGTCGCGGCCACCAGCAACGCGAAGGTCGTCCCCGGGAAGCTCCAGAGCCTCATCGAGATGCTCGTCGACTTCGTGCGCGAGATCGCCGTCGACATCATCGGGCCGAAGGGGCACCGCTACGTCCCGATCCTGACGACCTTCTTCGTCTTCATCCTGTTCATGAACCTCGGGAAGCTCACGCCGTTCCTGATGCTCCCGCCGACGTCACGCATCGCGTTCCCGCTGTTCCTCGCCGGCATCACGTGGCTGATCTACATCGGCGCCGGCATCAAGGAGCAGGGCTTCACCCACTACTTCGGTGAGCTGCTGTTCCCGCCGGGGGTCCCCAAGGCCCTGTACGTGATCCTCACGCCGATCGAGATCGTCTCGAACCTGATCCTGCGGCCGTTCACGCTCATGGTCCGGCTCTTCGCCAACATGGTCGCGGGCCACATCCTCGTCGTCATCACGCTGGTGACGATCCACGTCTTCCTGCCGTCCTTCCCGGTCGGCTGGATGGTCGGGGTGATCGCGCTGATCGCCGCGCCGCTGGTGTTCGCCTTCGAGCTGCTCATCATCGGGCTCCAGGCGTACATCTT
>SKII01000114.1 GCA_007116505.1 Nitriliruptoraceae bacterium | reverse complement strand
GAGGCGCAGCCGGGCGGCAGCGGCCCCGACCCGCGCGTCCCCTAGCTGCGCGCGCCGCCGCCCGGCCCGTCCTAGAAGGCTGCGACCGGGACGTGCATGAGGGCGCCGTCCTCCTGCTCGGCGACGTGGCGTCGCATCGCGACCTTCGGCATGACGTTGCGCAGGAACCACCGTGCCGCCGCCACCTTGCCGGCGTAGAAGGCGAGCTCGTCGTCGCGTGAGCGGCCGGTCGCCGGGGCCTCTCCGGCCGAGAGCGCCGCGTGGCGGGCGTGGGCCACCTCGGCGTGGCGAAGGAGGAGCCAGCCGATGACGACCTCCGACAGCGAGTAGAGGAACGCGGTCGACTGCAGGCCGGCCAGGTGGATGCGCTCGCGCGCCGCCTCGTCCATGGACGCCATCGCGTGGGTCAGCAGCACACCGAGGTGTGCCTGCGCGTCCTCGAGTCCCGTGCCGAGCAGCGTGCGCTCCGACTCGAACGCGTCGCCGCCACCGCCCGCCTTGACGAGCTCCTGGACCTGCTCGGCGAGCCACATCAGGGTCTGCCCCTGGTCCTTCACGATCTTGCGGAAGAGCAGGTCGAGCGCCTGGATCGCGGTCGTCCCCTCGTAGAGCGTGTCGATCTTCGCGTCGCGGACGTACTGCTCGATGGGGTAGTCCTGCGTGTAGCCCGAGCCCCCGAACGTCTGCAGCGTCATCGAGCCGAGGAGCTCGTAGGCCTTCTCGGAGCAGTAGCCCTTCACGAGGGGGAGCAGCAGGTCCTCGCGACGCAGCCAGCCCGCGTGCGCCTCCTCGTCGTCGGCGACGAGCGCCGCCTGGTCCTGCACCCAGCCGGTGAACATGACGAGGGCACGCATGCCCTCGGCGTGCGCCTTCTGCTCCATGAGTCCGCGTCGGACGTCGGCGTGGTCGATGATCGGGACGCGCGGCGCGGTCTTGTCCGCGGAGCGCGTGAGGTCCGCACCCTGCTGGCGGAGCTTCGCGTAGTCGAGCGCGTTGAGGTAGCCGGTGGAGAGGGTCGACATCGCCTTCGTGCCGACCATCATGCGCGCGTACTCGATGACGAGGAACATCTGACGGATGCCGTCGTGCACGTCGCCGACGAGGTAGCCGACGCACGGCGTGCCGTCCTGTCCGAGGGAGAGCTCGCACGTCGCCGAGCCCTTGATGCCCATCTTGTGCTCGAGGTTCGAGACGCGCACGCCGTTGCGCTCGCCGAGCGAGCCGTCCGCCTCGACGTGATACTTCGGCACGATGAAGAGCGAGAGTCCCTTGGTGCCGGGCCCGGCACCCTCCGGACGGGCCAGCGCGATGTGCACCGTGTTCGCGTGGATCGGCGTCGCGTCCGCTGAGGTGATGAAGCGCTTGATGCCGGTGAGGTGGTAGACGCTGCCGAGGTCCTCCGGCCCGTTGTCCGCGACCTTCACCGCGCGGGTGGTGCCCGCGCCGACGTCGGAGCCCGCATCGGGTTCGGTCAGCACCATGGTGCCGCCCCACGCCTGCTCGACCATGTTGCGGGCGAAGCGCTCGCGCTGGCCGTCCGTACCGACGCGGTCGACGATGCCGGCCATCAGCGGACCGATGGGCCACAGCGATGCCGTCGCGTTCCCGCCGGCGGCGAGCTCCGCGGCGATCCAGCGCAGCGTCGGCGGGGCACCGAAGCCTCCGAGCGACTCCGGGAGGGGGAGGAGGTGCCAGCCGGCGGCGTAGTAGTCGCGCAGCGCCTGCTCGAGCGACTCCGGCAGCGTCACGTCGCCCTCGGGTGAGAGGTGCAGCGGCTCGCGGTCGGCGGGGACGAACGACTCCGCCCAGGACGACTCGCGGGTGAACCGCTCGAACTCGCCGATGAGCATCCGCGCCTGGTCGCTGTCCATCGCGCTGAACGGCCCGGACCCGTAGTACGACTCGGCCCCGAGGACCTCGAACAGGTTGAACTCGATGTCGCGCAGGTTCGTGCGGTAGTGGCTCATCAGGCGCTCCCTGCCTCGTGGCTCCCGGCGGAACTTGTAGTGTCCGCTCCAAGTTGAGGATAGCGCCCGACGCCCCGGACCGTGCAGGCCGTGGCGCTAGCCTGTGAGACCGCGCCCGGAGTCCGGGTGCGCCGCACCGTCCGAGGAGCGCAGGTGGCCCGCTACCGCGTCGGCCTCGAGACCCGTGAGCGGATCCTCGACGCCACCAGGAGCCTGCTCGCAGAGCATGGCGTCGACGGGGTGACCCTCAAGCGCATCACGTCGCGCGCCGACGTCGGCGTCGGCAGCTTCTACAACCTCTTCGACTCGAAGGAGGCGGCGGTCTTCGAGGTCGTCCGTCAGGCGCTCGACGCCGTCGACCCGCACCCCGGCAGCGCCGACGGGGACACGCTCGAGGAACTCGTCGACGCATTCGTCACGTTCATGACGGGATCCTCCGAGATCGCCCGCATCTACCTGCAGCTCGCCGGCCTCGGCCTCACCGACCCCGTCATCGCCGCGAGGGTCCTGCGCAGCCACCGACGGCGGGTGCAGCGCTTCGCCGCGGCCTGCCGGTGCGACGACCCGACGCTCGACCCCGATGCGGCCAGGGAGCGCGCGGAGACCATCATGGCGGCGCTCACCGGTCTCGGGCTGACCGCGCTCATCGACCCTGGGTTCGACATGCGCGCCCACGCGGCTCGGCTCGTCGACGACGGGCCGATCCGGCGCCGCGTCGCGGCCGAGAGCTGACGGGAGGCGTCCGTGTCCGGATGGCTGGCGCTGGGCGCCGTCGTCGTCCTCATCGGCCTCAACGGCCTGTTCGTCGCTGCGGAGTTCGCGGTCGTCTCCGCCCGCGGCCCGGCGCTCGACGAGCTCGTCGATGCGGGGGACCTGCGGGCCGTGCGGGTCCACGCGCTCCTCGGGACGCTGCCACGGTTCCTCTCGATGGTCCAGTTCGGCATCACCGTCACGTCCCTCCTCGTCGGCTTCCTCGCCGACCGTGCCGTCGGCGCGACGCTCGTCCGGCCGCTGCTCACGGTCGTGGGGCTACCGCAGGAGCTGAGCGCAGCGGTGTCGGTGACGGCGGCGCTCGTGCTCTCGACGCTCGTCCAGATGGTCATCGGCGAGCTCCTCCCGAAGAACGTCGCGATCTCCCGCCCGGTCCCGGTCGCCCGCAGGCTCGCAGGGTTCTCCCACGGCTCGCTCCGCGTCCTCGGACCCGCCCTCCGCGTGCTCGACCGTGCGGCCGAGACGGTGACCCGCATCGTCTTCCGCGCCGAGGCCCCGTCACGGCTCGACGACGCGCCGGGACTCGACGAGCTCTCGCGCATCATCGCGGCGTCGGGCGCGCGCGGCAGCCTCAGCGTCGAGCAGACCGAGCTCCTCCGTCGAGCCGTGTCGCTCGGCGCGCGCCGCGTCGGCGAGGTGATGGTCCCGCGGCCCGACGTGGTGTGGACGGTGAGCGGCGCCACGCTCGGCGACCTCGCCGAGCTGTCCCGGCGGAGCGGCCACAGCCGCTTCCCCGTCAGGGGCGCGACCGAGGACGAGGTGCTCGGCACGGTCCACGTCAAGGACCTCCTCGACGTCGACGTCGAGCGGCGCGCCGCGACCGTGGTGGACGCGGTCGCCGCACCGCCGCTGTTCGTCCCCGAGAGCGAGACGCTGCGTGCGCTGCTCGACGAGCTCCGGCAGCGCCGAAGGACCTTCGCGGTCGTCGTCGACGAGTACGGGTCGACCGCGGGGATCGTCACGCTCGAGGACGTGCTCGAGGCGCTCGTCGGCGACGTGGAGGACGAGTTCGACCCGGCCCGCGCTCCCGGACGGCCCGCGAGCCGCGGGGTCCGCGGGCCCGTCCGCATCGCCGGGTCCACGACGCTCGCGCGCTTCTTCGAGCGCTTCGGGTCGATGCTGCCCGAGGGTCAGTACGAGACCGTCGCAGGGCTCCTCATGGCAGACCTCGGTCGGGTCCCGGAGGTGGGGGACCGCACGGTGCACGGTGACCTCGAGCTGGTCGTGGCCGCGCGGGAGGGGCTCCGCGTGACCGAGGTCCTGGTCCGGGTGGCCGGCCAGGCGCGGTCGGGTGACCGATGAGCACGCTCGCGCTGGTCACCGGCCTCGTCCTGCTCGGCGTCAACGCGTTCTTCGTCGCGGTGGAGATCTCGCTCCTCGCCGCACGACGTGCGATCGTCGAGCAGCGTGCGGAGGAGGGGGACCGCCGTGCGGTCGCGGCGCTGCGCGCGCTCCGGGAGCTCCCCGTGACCTTCTCCGGCGCGCAGCTCGGCATCACGCTCGCGTCGCTCGGGCTGGGTGCGGTCGCCGAGCCTGCGCTCGCCGACGCGCTCAAGCAGCTGCTCGGCCGCACGGACCTCCCCGAGGGTGCGGGGGTCGCGCTGGCCGTCACCGTCGCGATCGTCGTGGTGGTCTTCCTGCACATGGTGGTCGGGGAGATGGCGCCGAAGAACGTCGCGATCGCCCGCGCGGAGGACGTCGCCCTCGCGGTCGCCCGTCCCTTCGCCGCCGTGATGCGCGTGCTCCGCCCCGTGGTGCTCGTCCTCAACGGGGCGGCCAACCTGCTCGCACGTGCCGTCGGGGTGCAGGTCATCGACGAGCGCTCGCTCGGTCACAGCGCCGAGGAGCTGCTGCTCGTGCTCGGCCAGGCGCGGGAGAGCGGGTCGATCGGCGTCGAGGACGCCCGCCTCTTCGCCGCCGTGCTCGAGCTGCGCGACGTCGTCGCCGGATCCGCGATGACGCCGCGCATCGACCTCGTGTCCGTCGCCACCGGCACGCCCGTCGCACGCGTCCTCGATGCTGCGGCGCGGTCCGGACACACGCGGCTGCCCGTGTACGAGCGGGACATCGACCATGTCGTCGGCGTGGTCCACGTCAAGGACCTGATCGTCGGCGGCCACGCCACCGACGCGCTCGTCGACGACGTCATGCGCCCTGTCGTCGCCGTCCCCGAGTCGCGCGACCTCGAGTCGCTGCTCCGTGAGCTCCTGCAGACCCGTGCCCAGGCGGCGGTCGTCATCGACGAGTTCGGTGGGACCGCCGGGCTCGTGACGCTCGAGGACCTCTTCGAGGAGCTCGTCGGAGACATCGTCGACGAGTTCGACGACGAGCCGGCGCTCGTCACGCTCGGCCCGCGCTCCTGGATCGCGCCGGGCACGATGCGCTGGGACGTGCTCGAGGACCTCGTCGGTATCGACCTGGAGGACGAGGCGCTGGACGCGGACACGGTGTCGGGCTGGATGGTGGAACGCCTCGGACGGCTGCTCGCGGTCGGCGACGTCGTGACGACGGCCGGGGGCTGGCGCCTCGAGGTCCGCAGCCTCGAGGGCCGCCGTGCCGGACGCATCACCGTCCGCGCGCCCTCGTGGTCGTCAGCCGGGGAACATCGGGAGCCCTGAGGTCGCGCCCCCGGGTGGTGTCTCCGGGCCGGCGCGCTTCGGGTCGTAGAGGTCGAACACGTCCTGCGCACCCGGGAGCGCGTCCACGGCATGCTGCAGCGGGTGGAGGAACGGCAGCGCCGTCGGGTCGAGCTCCTCCTGCGGCAGGAACTCCTCGAGCGTGCCGTCCTCGGCGAACAGCGCCGCCGACACGTGGGGGACGTGCCGGCGCGCGCCCCACACGCTGACCAGCCCGTCACGTCCGGCGACGTCCGCCTCGGCCACGAACCCCCAGCACGGGACGCTCTCGCCGGTCAGGTGCTCCACGGCGAGCTCGGCGAACACGAGGTGACGCAGCTCGTCCTCCTCGGGCAGGGCGGGCAGGGTGAGCAGGAGGGTGCGCGCAGGGCCGGGCAGCACGACCGTCGGGGGCAGCGGACGTTCCCGCTTGCTCACGAGGTCGAGCGCCGCCTCCTGGGTGATGAACCGCAGCTCGTCGAACTGCACCTCAGAGGGCCGTGGTCGCGCCGGTGGAGGCGGAGCCGACGGTCCGCGCGTACTTCCACAGCACGCCCGACGTGTAGCGCGGTGCCGGCGGCTCCCAGCGCGTGCGCCGCTCGGCGAGCACGGTCTCATCGACGAGCAGGTCGATGGTGCGCGCCGGCACGTCGATGCGGATCGTGTCGCCGTCCTCGACGAGGCCGATCGGTCCTCCAGCGGTGGCCTCCGGGGCGACGTGGCCGATGGAGAAGCCGTGTGTCGCTCCCGAGAAGCGCCCGTCGGTGAGCAGGGCCACCTCGGAGCCGAGCCCCGCACCCTTGATGGCGGAGGTCACGGCCAGCATCTCCCGCATGCCCGGGCCACCCTGGGGGCCCTCGTAGCGGATGACGACGACGTCGCCGGCGACGATGCCGCCCGTGAGCACGGCCGCCATCGCGCCGCTCTCCCCGTCGAACACCCTGGCCGGCCCCTCGAAGACGAGCTGCTCGTCGGCGATACCGGCCACCTTCACCACCGCACCGTCCGGGGCGAGGCTCCCGCGCAGGACCGCGAGACCCCCGTCGACACGGATCGGCGCATCGACCGGTCGGACGACCTCGCCGTCGGGAGCGGGCGGGTCGAGCAGCGCGAGCTCCTCCGCCATCGTGCGTCCGGAGACGGTCATCGCGTCACCGTGCAGCAGCCCCGCATCGAGCAGCGCCCGCAGCACGACCGGTACGCCACCGATGCGGTCGAGGTCGTTCATCACGTACCGGCCCGCCGGCTTGGTGTCGGCGATGTGTGGGACGCGGCGCGCGATGCGGTCGAAGTCGTCGATGGTCAGCGGGACGCGGGCCTCGGCAGCGATCGCGAGCAGGTGCAGCACGGCGTTCGTCGAGCCGCCGACGGCGCTGACGACGCTGATCGCGTTCTCCAGCGCCTCGCGGGTGACGATGTCGCGGGCGGTGATGCCGCGGGCGAGCAGCTGGACGACGGCCTCTCCGCTGCGCCGTGCGAACTCGTCGCGACGCGGGGCGGGGGCCGGTGGCGACGACGAGCCCAGCAGAGCGAGCCCCATGGCCTCGATCGCGGAGGCCATGGTGTTCGCCGTGAACATCCCACCGCACGAGCCCTCGCTCGGACACGCGGCGCGCTCGAGCGTGTCGAGCTGGGCGTCGTCGATCTGGCCGCGCGCGTGCGCTCCGACGGCCTCGAACACGTCCTGGATGGTGACGTCCCGACCGTCGACCCGACCGGGGAGGATCGATCCGGCGTAGACGAAGACGCTCGGCACGTCGAGCCGGACCGACGCCATCACCATGCCCGGCAGCGACTTGTCGCAGCCGGCGAGCGTGACCATGCCGTCGAGCCGCTCGGCGTGCATCACCGTCTCGACGGAGTCAGCGATGACCTCGCGGCTGACGAGCGATGCCCGCATGCCCTCGTGGCCCATGGAGATGCCGTCGGAGACCGCGACCGTCGTGAACTCGATGGGGAACGCACCCGCCTCCCGCGCGCCCGCCTTCGCCTGCTTGGCGAGCCGGTCGAGCGGCATGTTGCAGGGCGTGACCTCGTTCCACGACGATGCGATGCCGACCTGGGGGACCGACCAGTCGGCGTCGGTCATCCCGATCGCGCGGAGCATCGCACGTGCCGGCGCGCGCCCCGGTCCGTCGGTCACGTCGCGGCTGCGGTGCTTCGGGTCGCTGATGGGCATGGGGGCCTCTGGTCACGTGGTCGCGCGGTCGCGCTCGGCGGGGCGCACGTCACGTCCGTGCGCGGGAGGAAGGCTACCGTCGGGCATCTCCAGCACGGCATCCGCGGCGGTCGCGGCATGCGCGGCGGCAGGGTCGGCAGCGGAGGACAGGATGGCGGGACCTCTCGGACCGGCGGTCGACCGAGCGCTCGAGGTGCTCGCCTCGGGAGGGACGCTCGAGGGCGAGGCCCTCACCGGGCTCGACGCGTTCCTCACCGATCGCTTCGGCGCAGGCACGATCGGCCTGCGCTGGGACCGTCTGGCGCGCGACCGTGGAGAGGCGCACTTCATCGCCGGCGAGTCGCTGCACCAGCCGTCCGGCATCGTGCACGGCGGCGTGTGGTGCTCCGTCATCGAGTCGATGGCCTCGGTCTGTGCCGCGATGGAGGTGCTCCCGCGTGGGCTCGTGTGCGTCGGGGCCCACAACGCGACGGACTTCCTCCGGCCGCACCGCGAGGGGCGGGTCGACGGCGTCGCCACGCCCGTGCACGTCGGTCGGACCCAGCAGCTGTGGCAGGTCGTGCTCCACCGTGCCTCCGACGGCAAGGTCGTCGCTCGAGGCCAGGTCCGGCTCGCCAACATCGACCCTGCGCAGCTCGGCGGCTGAGGGGGCGCTACGCTCCTGCAGCGAGCAACGGCGCTCCCCACATCCCCAGGACCGCGATGGTCCGCCCGGGGGCCCGTGCATCGCATCGTGCGCCGGCACCCTCGGGTCCAGTCGTCCCCGGAGGTCCGCATGACCGAGCACCGTGCCCCTGGCGCCCCTGGCGCCTCTGACGCCTCTGCCGCCCAGGCCGTCGCACCCGGCGCGCACTTCGCGCTCCCGAGCGAGCGCGACGCCTGTGGCATCGGCTTCGTCGCCCGCTCCGACGGCAGCGCCGGACGTGACGTCGTCCGCCTCGCCCTCGACGGCCTGTGCGGTGTGCAGCACCGAGGTGCGGTCGCGGCGGACGCCGCGTCGGGGGACGGTGCGGGGCTGCTCGCGCGCATCCCGCAGTCGCTCGTGCGGACGTGGGTGGAGGAGCTCGGCACCGAGGTCGACGAGGCGCCGCTGGGTCTCGCGTTCCTGTTCCTCGACGGCACGGACGGTCCGGACGGCGATGCCGCACGCGCCACCGCCCGCGCGGCGTTCGCGGCGGCCTGCACGGAGGAGGACGTCGATCTCGTCGCGTGGCGCGACGTACCGACCGTCCCCGAGGCGATCGGGCCCGAGGCCCGTGACCGCATGCCGGCGCTGGTCCAGGCGGTCCTGCGACGTCCCGACGGCCTCGACGACCGTGAGGCGGAGCGCGTCGCCTACCGGGTCCGCCGGCGTGCCGTACGTGCCGCGCGTGCTGCAGGGGCCGACCTCTACGCAGCGAGCTGCTCGTTCCTGACCGTCACCTACAAGGCGATGGCAGACGCCGCGCAGCTCGGCGGGTTCTACCCCGACCTGCTCGACGAGCGCTTCGTCTCGTCGCTCGCGATCTTCCACTCGCGCTTCTCCACGAACACGATGCCAACCTGGCAGCGCGCGCAGCCGTTCCGGATGCTCTGCCACAACGGCGAGATCAACACGATCGAGGGCAACGCGAACCTGATGCAGGCACGCGAGGGTCAGCTCGTCGAGGGCGCGCTGTCGATCGACGGTGCCGACTGGGTCGACCCGTCGCTGCTCCCGCCCGTCATCGACGTCGACCAGTCCGACTCGGCGAAGCTCGATGCCGCGCTCGAGCTGCTCGTCAACGGTGGGCGCGACGTCCGCCACGCGCAGGCGATGCTCGTGCCGCAGGCGTGGCAGAACAGCAACGCGATCCCTGCGGACATCCGCGACTTCTACCGTTACCACGCCTGCCTGGTCGAGCCGTGGGACGGTCCGGCGGCGCTCATCTTCACCGACGGCGTACGGGTCGGTGCGGCGCTGGACCGCAACGGCCTCCGTCCCCTGCGCTACCACGTGCGCTCCGACGGGCTGGTCCTCGCCGCGAGCGAGGTCGGTGCGATGCGCGTCGAGCTGCCCGAGGCGGCCGAGGGCGTCACCGTGCGTCGCGGGCGGCTCGGTCCCGGGCAGATGCTCTGCGTCGACCCGGATGCCGGGGGGCTGCAGGACGACCGCACCATCAAGCATGCGCTCGCGGCGCGTGCGCCGTACGGCGACTGGATCCGCGAGCACCTCATCGAGGGCGCGACCGGGCAGTCCGTCGAGCACGTCGGCGACGACCTCGTCCGCCGCCAGCTCGCCTACGGCTTCACGAAGGAGGAGGTCACCTCCGTCCTGCGGCCGATGGCGACCACGGGCAAGGAGGCCGTGTCCTCGATGGGCGACGACACGCCGATCGAGGTCCTGTCGCTGGTCCACCGCCCCGTGTCCCACCTGCTCAAGCAGCGCTTCGCGCAGGTGACCAACCCGCCGATCGACCATCTCCGCGAGCGCGAGGTGATGAGCATCCGCACGCGCCTCGGGCGCAGGGCCCCGCTGCTCACGGAGGGGCCGGAGGCCGTCCGGCTGGTCGAGCTCGACTCGTTCCTCCTCACGCCCGATGGTCTGCGCCGGCTCGCTATGGACGCGCGCCTGCCCTGGCCGGTCATGGCGGTGGCCGCCACGTTCCCGGTGGCCGACGGCCCCGAGGGCCTCGAGCGGGCGCTCGTGCGGCTCGGGGAGGAGGCCCTCGCGCACGTCGAGCGAGGCGCAGGGATCCTCGTGGTCAGCGACGTCGGTGCCGCCGTCGAGCGCTGCCGCATCCCGATCCTGCTCGCGGTCGGTGCCGTGCACCAGCGCCTCGTCGCCGCCGGCGTGCGGACCCGCACGTCGCTCATCGCGGAGACCGACGAGGCCCGCACGACGCATGACGCGGCGACGCTGCTCGGGTACGGCGCGGACGCGCTGGTGCCGCGGCTCGTCCTCGAGACGATCGCGAGCCTCGCCGACGAGGGGCGGATCGGCGGCGACAACCCGACCGCGTCGGAGGCGCAGCACCGTTACCGGGCCGCGCTCGAGGACGGCGTGCGCAAGATCATGTCGAAGATGGGCATCTCGGTGCTCGACTCGTACCGCGCCGCGCAGATCTTCGAGGCGCTCGGTCTCGCGCATGAGGTCATCGACCGGTGCTTCACCGGGACCGTGTCGGTGCTCGGGGGGCACGGGTTCGTCGACCTGGCGCGCAGCGTGCTCGAGCAGCACGAGGCGGCCTTCGCGG
>SKII01000047.1 GCA_007116505.1 Nitriliruptoraceae bacterium | reverse complement strand
TGGCGGTCGCCGACGGCCGCGCGACAGGTCCGACCGCCTGGAACGACTGGGTCGGCGCGCTCGTCACGTCCCTCGTCCGGAAGGTCGCACCCGTGCTCGACGAACGCTCGCCCGACGTGCCAGCCGACGTCGCCGCCGCCACCGCCCGGTCCGCGCAGGAGCTCGCCGAGGAGCTCGGTACGACGCCCGACGCCGTCCGCGACCACCTCTCCCGGATGAGCTCCCGCTACGCGGCGGCCGTCACCCCACGAGCGGTCGTCCGCCACACGTTGATGGCGGCCACCACCCCGGACGTCGGCGAGCTGCGCACGCGTGTCACGCCGGGGGAGAGCGACCCGGACGGCGTGGACGGCGTCGACGAGCTCGATGTCGTCGCGCTCGACGCCCCGGGCTGGTTCGCGAAGGTCGCGGGCGTGCTGGCGCTGCACGGCGGGCAGGTGCTCGCCGCGGACGCGTTCGCCCGCAGCGACGGCGTCGCGGTCGACACGTTCCGCGTGCAGCGCCCGACCGGCGCGACCGGATCATGGTGGGTCAGGGTCGAGGGCGACCTCGTCGACGCGGCGGTCGGACGGCTGGCGGTGCGGGCGCGCGTCGCCCGCAAGGCGAGGGCGGACGCTCCGCGCCCCGGACGGGTGCCTGACGTCCCGACCTCCGTCACGTTCGACGACGACCCTTCCGGCCGCTCCACCGTCGTCGAGGTCCACACGGGGGACCGGCTCGGGGTGCTGTACGCGATCGCCAGCGCGATCGCGGAGCTCGAGCTCGACATCGTGGTGGCCCGCGTGCAGACGGTCGGCCACGAGGTCACCGACGTGTTCTACCTCCGCGACCGCCGCGACGGGCCCCTCGACGCCGACCAGCGGAGCGAGCTGGAGCTCGCCGTCACCGGGGCCCTCGAGGACCTCGCGCGCTGAGCACCGGTGGACGTCCGACCGGTCCGGGCGGACCGGCTCCCTCTAGGCTGCGGGGACCGAGCACCGCCCGGGCCCCATCCGCGACCGGAGCCAGCATGTCCCCGTCCGACCACCCCGCCCCTCCCGAGGTCCGTCCTGCGGACGGCCGGCTCGGGGTGCTCTGCGTCGGGCTCGGAGCGGTCTCGACGACCCTGATCGCGGGGGTCGAGCTGATCCGCCGAGGCATCGCGGAGCCCGTCGGGTCGCTCACGCAGCTCGCGACGGTCCGCCTCGGGCGGCGCGACGAGGGCCGCTCGCCGCTCGTGAAGGACCTCGTGCCGCTCGCCGACCTCGACGACCTGGTCTTCGGCGCGTGGGACGTCTACCCCGACGATGCCTACGTGTCGGCGGTGAACGCCGGTGTGCTCGACGTCCAGCGTCACCTCGAGCCGATCGCCGACGCGCTCCGCGCGGTGCGACCGATGCCGGCCGCGTTCGACCCCGCGTACGTCACGCGGCTGACCGGGACGCACACGAAGGGCGCGCTCCCGCGGCGCGCCCTGCTCGAGGCGGTCCGCGACGACATCCGCGCCTTCCGTGAGGAGCACGGCTGCGACCGGCTCGTCATGATCTGGTGCGGGTCGACGGAGGTGTTCATCGACCTCGGTGCTGTGCACGCGGACCTCGCCGCTCTCGATGCGGCGATCGATGCGGACGACCCGTCGATCGCGCCGTCGATGCTGTACGCGTACGCGGCGCTGCTCGAGGGCGTGCCGTTCGTCAACGGCGCGCCGAACCTCACGGTCGACGTCCCGGCGCTGCGCGAGCTCGCCCGCGAGCGCGGCGTCGCGATCTGCGGCAAGGACTTCAAGACCGGCCAGACCATGGTGAAGACGGCCCTCGCCCCGATGTTCAAGGCGCGGATGCTCGGGATGGACGGCTGGTACTCGACGAACATCCTCGGCAACCGCGACGGTGAGGTGCTCGACGATCCGGAGAGCTTCAAGTCGAAGGAGCACTCGAAGCTCGGTGTGCTCGACACGATCCTGCAGCCGGAGCTGTACCCGGGGCTGTACGGCGACATCGACCACGTCGTCCGCATCAACTACTACCCACCGCGCGGCGACAACAAGGAGGGCTGGGACAACATCGACTTCGTCGGCTGGCTCGGCTACCCGATGCAGATGAAGGTCAACCTGCTGTGCCGCGACTCGATCCTCGCAGCCCCGCTCGCCCTCGACCTGGTGCTGCTGCTCGACCTCGCGCAGCGGGCGGGGATGGGTGGCATCCAGGAGTGGCTCAGCTTCTACTTCAAGTCGCCGCAGACCGCGCCGGGCCTCTACCCGGAGCACGACCTCTTCATCCAGCACACGAAGCTGAAGAACACGCTGCGCTGGCTCGCCGGCGAGGAGCAGATCACGCACCTCGGCGTCGACTACTACTCGGAGGACTACCTGTCCGCCGACTGACCGGGGCGGCGCCGGTCGATCCCGAGCCAGAGCTTCACGAGGCTCCATGCGGTCCGCTGTGTCGCCACGGTGAGGGCGACCCCGGCCGTGACCGCCGCCGGGACGATGAGCGCTGAGCGTCCGCGGGTGACCCGGCGGGCGAGGAGCACGGGGACGCCGACGAACGTGGCGGTCATGCCGAGGGCGTGCAGCGTCGCGAGCGTCACGCCACGGACATCGTCGAGGTCGATCGTCCTCACGTCGGTCATCGTCCTCACGTCGGTCACCGTCGCCCTCGTCCGTACCCGTCGTCCTGGCAGCGGAAGTTACCGAGCCGATCCGCTGCGGCCGTCGCGAACCATGGCGGCCGCCGCCGCCAGCTCGCCCGCCGCGAACGCGGCCGCGACGACCACGGCCGGCTCGAGGTCCGTCAGCGCAGGGGCGCTGACGAGCACCACGAGCGCCGCGCCGAGCCCCACGCTCCATCGGCGCGCGAGCGCTGCCGTCCGTCCCTGGGCGACGAGCAGCTGGCCGAGGAGCTGGGCGAG
>SKII01000175.1 GCA_007116505.1 Nitriliruptoraceae bacterium | reverse complement strand
TCGGCTGACATGGCGACCCTCGACGCGCTCGCCGACGTCGTCACCGGTGCCCGGTGCTGGGGGATCGAGCTCGACCCCCGGTACCGGGTGCTGGCCGTCACCGTCGAGCCGGACCCGCTGCGCACGCCCGGCACGGCGGGGGAGCACCAGCTCCTCTGCTTCCCCACCTCCGTGCTGCTCGTCGCCGTCACCCGGCCGGCCGTCGACGACGACGGATCGGCCCGCACGGCGCTCGTCACGTTCGAGCTCGAGCAGCTGACCGCGGTCTCCGAGCGCTTCGCAGGTGCGGTCATCGAGGACGCCCCCTTCGGGCGTCCGGAGCCGCGTCCCGGGACGTGGGGGCCTCGCTACAGCCTCGAGGGTCGCTCGAGCGCCTCGGACGGGACACGTGCGACGCTCACGCTCGATCTGCGGACCGAGGACGACGCGCGCCTGCGCCTCTTCACGCGCTTCGACGATGCCGAGCTGCGCGACGCTGCGCGCACGCTGGTCCTCGGTACGTCCGCTGCGGCGAGCTCCATCCCGGGCACGCCACCGCAGGGGGAGGGTCGGCCGCTGGCTGGCGCCGATGACGCGTCCCAGCGCGCCGGCGGCGATGAGGCGGTCGAGGACCCCTCCGACCCCCTCGTGTTCTAGTTTACAGAATGTATCTTATCGGGGAAGCGGAGCGCGGGCTCGGAGGCCGCTGCGGGGTCCGCTCCGAGCACCGGCGCTCGGAGCGCTGAGGTCTCGCCGCGAGACCCGTGCGGCATGGCAGACTCGCCGTCGACCGAGGTGCGGCGCACCGCACCCTGAGCTCCTCCGGACCAGCCCATGCGTGATGACCGTCTCCTCCTGCGCGCCGTCGTCGTGGGGCTGGCCGTGGGCGCGTTCGGGATCGCCTTCGGGGTCACGGCGGTCAGCGCCGGCATGCCGGCCTGGATGGCGGTGGTGTCGAGCATCGTGGTCTTCGCCGGGGCGTCACAGTTCGCCTTCGTCGCCGTCACCGCGTCCGCGGATCCGCTGACAGGAGCGGTGAGCGGCATCCTGCTGAACCTGCGCATCATCGCGTTCAGCCTCGCGCTGGCACCACGCCTCGGGCCGACCAGCCTGGCGGGGCGCCTCCTCGACGGCTACCTGATCACCGACGAGTCCGCCGCGATGGCGTTCGAGGGCGACCGCGAGGGGACGCGGCGACGGCTTCGTGTCGCCGGGGCGAGCGTCGGCGTGTTCTGGGTCGCGTCGACGGCCCTCGGCGCCTTCGGCGGTGACCTTCTCGGCGACGTCCGGGCCTACGGGCTCGATGTCGCCTTCCCGGCCGCGTTCGTCGCCCTGCTCGCGCCCGCCCTGCGCCGGTCCGGCGGCCTCCGCCTCGCCGTCACGGCAGGCGCGGTCGCGCTCGTCGCGGGGCTCCTCGTCCCGACCGGTCCGGCCGTGCTGCTCGCCGGCCTCGCCGTGCTCCCCCACGTCCTCCGCCCAGCACCTGCGCTCGACGGACCCGTCGCCGCGCCAGCACCCGACGGTGGGGGCAACGCGGAGGGTGGCAGCGACGGTGGGAGGGTCGGATGAGCGGCGTGGACGTGCTCCTCGGCGTGCTCCTGCTCGGAGGCGCGACCCTCGCCTTCAAGGTCGTCGGTCCGCTGGCCGCTGGCCGCGTCACGCTCGGTCCTGGCACGGCACGCGCGGCCGAGCTGCTCCCGACGGCGCTGATCGCGGGGCTCGTGGTGACCCAGACCTTCGACGGGGGGCTCATCGAGGCGAAGGTGCTGGGCGTCGCGGCCGCTGCCGTCGCCGTGGCCCTGCGCGCGCCCTTCGCGCTCGTGGTGCTCGTCGGTGCCGGCACCGCGGCAGCGCTCCGGGCCCTGGGGATGCCGTAGGGAGGGCTTCGCCGGCTCCGAGCCGGACCCGGCTCCGAGCGGACCCGTTCGCTTCCGGACGGCTGAGGCCGCTGTCAGGCGCGTGCGGCCGAGGCCCGCGAGGCGAGACGGTCCGCGTACTCGTTCCAACGGTGGCCGACGTGGGCGCGGATCCAGCGGACCTCGATCTCAGGCCGCGCGCGCAGTGCCTCGTAGAGGGGACGGACGAGGTCGAGGTTCTCGACCGGCCCCCGTGATCGGCGCCAGCCGCGCGACTCCCAGCCGGCCGCCCACTCGTTCACCGTCCGGACGGCGAGCTGCGAGTCGCTGTGCAGCACGGTCGGCACGCCCTGCGGGACCAGCTCGAGCGCACGCAGCAGGGCGGTGAGCTCCATGCGGTTGTTGGTGGTGTCGGGGTGGCTCCCGCTGAGCTCGGCCACGACCTCCCCCGCAACGACGTGCACGGCCGCCCAACCACCCGGTCCCGGGTTCGGGGTCGCGGAACCGTCCGTGAAGACGCCCTCGTCGGGGTCGCCGACCGGGGGGCCCGACGAGGTCACGGGAGACGCAGCTCAGGACGCAGCAGCCGGCTGCCGAACAGTCCCTGCGTGTAGCGGCCGGGCGCGCCACGATCGATGAGGAACTCGGCCGGGTCGCTCTCGAGGTCGAAGCCGACCACCATGCCGCAGGAGATGCAGCGGTACTTGCCGAAGTCACCGGAGGCATCGAGGAGGTGCTGCTCGCCGTCGCACCGCGTGCAGGAACGCACCGGCGGCACCTGACGGTCGACGGTGGAGACGGCAGGGCCGGTGGGAGGCGGCGGCGTGGTGGTGTCCATCGGCGGGAGGGTACCCCTCCCCTGCTCCGGCCCCGACGCGCGGGCCGGCGCGTCCGGCGTCCACGCGCGTGCGGACCCCTCAGAGGGAGTGCGTTGAGCGCTCATGATGCGCGCTCAGCGCACAGTTGAGGCGACGCGACCGGAGGCCGGCGCGGCCGACGCCGCGAGCTGCTGCGCAGGCCCCCGCGCGCCTGCGATCCGGTCCGGGCGCGGAGCCGCCCTCCCGATG
>SKII01000046.1 GCA_007116505.1 Nitriliruptoraceae bacterium | reverse complement strand
GAGGTCCGCGGCCGCCTCGGCGCCCGGCTCGGCGCCCGGTGCGGCAGCCGGCTCAGCGGGCAGGGCGACGGGGACGACGCCGTCGCGGACGTGCGCGACGAGGTCGGCGAGGGACAGCAGGTCCGTGTCGAGCGCGAGCACGATGCGGACGGCGCCGGTGCGCTCGAGGACGGCCTCGGCGAGACCGAGCACGGCGTCCGCACCGGGTGACGGAGGTGCGGACGCCGCCGTGGCGGAGCGCTGCGTCCGCGGCGGCGCGGTGAGCGGGAGCCCTTCGAGCGCCGCTCGAGCCGCCGCGAGCGTCCGGCTCGCCACGTGCTCGGTCCCAGGGGGGATCGGATCCCTGCACGGGGCTGGGGATCCTCCTGGCTCCTCCCGGTCCGGCCCCGCAGCGGGCCCTGAGGTCAGGGACCGTGCGGACTCCCGATCGAGATGGAGCACGGTCAACGTTCCGAGCGTCGCGAGATCCGCCACTCCGGGGAGCTCGGCGACGTCACCGGCGAGCGGCTCGATGCAGGGGGGAGATCCCGGATCCGGGCCCGGGGACGGGTCAGGGCCGGGGGGCGGGGCGGGAGCTGTCGCGCCGGGAGCGTCGCCGGACGCATCCCAGCCGGCTCCGGGGACGGGGACGCAGCCGGCGAGGAGCGCCGCCAGGAGCACCGGGAGGAGCACCGCGAGGACCGCGGGAGCGCGACGGGAGCGGCGGATCGTCATGCCCGCACGGTAGTGGGAAGGGGTGTTCCCGATTCCTGACGAGGTGTTCCCAGTTCCGCTCCTGCCCGGTCCCGGGCCCCGCCCCGGACGTAGCGTCGACGCGCACCCGCAGCCGCACCCGCGCGCGAGCCCGCACGCGGCCGAGCATCAGGAGTGGCCGACCGATGCCCCCGATCCGTCCCGACCGTCGTCCGCCGCGCTCCGCTCGGCGCGTCCCCGCGATCCTCGCCGCCCTCGCCGTCGCCGCGTCGCTCACCGTGCCGGCCGTCCCCGGCACGCCTGCGTCGGCGTCGGGCGGCTGCGCGGCCGGCGACGTGCGCGTCTACATGGTGTCGAACGGATGGTCCCCGGAGGACGCCGAGATCAAGGCGGCGCTCGAGACGATCGGCGCGACCTCGACCGGCCTGTGCATCACCGCGGGCGTCGGGCACCACTCCCTCGCCGGTGTGGCGAGCACGGTGACGCGAGCGAACTTCGACGTCATCTACCTCCAGATGTACTGGGACCTCTACGACGACCTCGACGACGGACGCGAGTTCACGAGCGCCGACGCTCAGGTGCTGGCCGACTTCGTCCAAGCGGGGGGTGGCCTCGTCGTGAGCGAGTGGACACTCTGGAGCGTCAAGTACCGAGAAGGCTCGGGATGGTCGACGCTCTCTGCGCTGCTCCCCGCGGTCTACGAGACCAGTACTGGCCAGGACACCACCGCCCGCTTCCACCGCTGGAACCGCGACGCGGACACATACCTCGACAGGGACATCCCCGAGGACTTCGTGTTCGATCCCGGCGCCGACGACTGGTTCGGACAGCTCGGGTTCCTCCTGCCGAAGGAGGGCGCCTCCGTCCCCTACCTCATGACGGTGACGAACCTCGGAGGTACACCGCCCACGGCGCGGGCGTTCGATCAGGCCACGGGCGATTCAGGGGTGTGGGGCGTCTCAGAGCGCGTCTGGGCCGGTCTCACGAGCTGGGAGCTCCTGCGCGCCGGTGGGGATGGGACGGCGCGGGTCGCAGCATTCGGGACGGTCAACACCGCCGACGAGATCGCCCGGCCCTCGAGCGGGAAGTACAGCGCCGACCTGCGGCGGCTCGTCGCGAACACGCTGCTGTGGTCGTCCGGGCTCGGTGATCCGATCGCTCCGCTGACCGTCGGTCCTGCAGCGCCGGGCACGCCGGCGGCACCGAGCGTGGTGGCGGGTGAGGAGCAGGTCACGGTCACGGTGGTCGAGCCGTCGTCGGGTGACGCGCCGACGTCGTGGACGGTGACGGCTGCTCCGGGTGGTGCGACGTGCACGGTGGCGGTGGCGTCGGGGTCGTGCACGGTGACGGCGCTCGATCCTGCGCTGTCGTACACGTTCACGGCGACGGCGACGAACGACGGTGGCACGTCCGCAGCGTCGCCGCAGTCCCTCGCGGTCACGCCGCTCGCCGTCACGCCGCCCGCGCCGACCGACCCCGACCCGGGCGCCGGTCCGGAGGCCCGCTCCGTGTCGACCGCGGGTACGGAGTGGACCGCCCGGCCCGACGCGCCCCAGCAGAGCTGGAACGCCGTCGCGTACGGCGGCGGCGTGTGGGTCGCCGTGGCGGACGACGGGACCCGACGCGTGATGCGCAGCGTCGACGGCGGCGTGACGTGGTCGAGCGACGGCATCACCGGCGCGGACACGTTCGCCGGGGACAACGCCCGCGCGTGGCGCTCGCTCGCCTACGGCGCGGACCCGGACGGCGAGGGTGGCGTGTGGATCGCGGTGGGCGGCTCGCCCGGCCCGGCCGCGCTCCGCAGCACCGACGGAGGGCTCACGTGGACGGAGCACGCGCTCCCGATCTCACGCACGTGGTCCTCGGTCGCGCACGCCGACGGGACATGGATCGCCGTCGCACCGAACTCGAACGACCGGCTGCTCCGCAGCATCGACGGCGGGCTCACCTGGACCGAGCACACGCTGCCCCGCTCCTCGGAGTGGTGGTCGGTCGCCGGCGACGGGGACGGCACGTGGGTCGCGGTCGCCGACCGCACCATCCGCAACGTCGCACGCAGCACCGACGACGGGGTCACCTGGACCGAGGTGACCGGCGGGCCGATGGCGGACCACCGCTGGCGCGCCGTCACCTTCGCGCCGGACCCTGACGTCCCCGGGGAGGGCGCGTGGGTCGCGACCGCGGTCGCCGGGACGACGCGCGTCATGCGCAGCACCGACGGCGG
>SKII01000013.1 GCA_007116505.1 Nitriliruptoraceae bacterium | reverse complement strand
GCGAGCTCCGCCTCGAGCAGGGCGAGCTCGTCGTCGGACGGCCTCCGCCTCGAGCGCCCGGAGGCCCCGGTCGGCCAGCTCTCGGGCTCGTCGTCCTGGCGATCGCCGCGCGCGTTCTCCTGTGGCACCTAGACCGTCCTCGTCGATGGGGTCAGTCTACGTTCGGTCCCGGGACGGGGGCCGGACGGCGCCGGCGAGGGAGTGCGGGTCCCCCCTCGGCGCGCGACGGGACGCGTCGGGCCCGCGTCAGGAAGGCGGTGTGCGCCACCATGCGGTGCGCCGGACGCACGGCGAGCCCCTCGACGTCCCAGCCGCGGACGAGCGTCTCGGAGGTCGCGACGTCCGTGAAGGATCCGTGCCCCCACAGGGCCTCGGTGACCTGCATCACCTGCGGGACCGACGGGAGGTAGGTGAGCATGATCCCTCCCGGCGCGAGCGCGGCGGCCGCACCGTCGAGCGCCAGCCACGGCTCGGGGAGGTCCAGCACGACACGATGGGCGGTGGTCGTCGCGAGCACGTCCGCGACGTCACCGACGACGAGCTGCCACCGCGCGACCTCTCCACCGTGGAAGCGTTCGACGTTCCGGCGCGCGTCCTCGGCGTGGTCCTCGCGCCGCTCGACCGACAGCACCTCGCCGTCGGGTCCGACCGCGTCGAGCAGCGCCAGGGTCAGCGCGCCCGACCCGGCGCCCGCCTCGACGACACGCATCCCCGGCCGGACGTCGGCGAGCGCGACGATCATCGCCTGGTCCTTCGGGTAGACGACCTGCGCGCCGCGCCGCATCTTGAGGATGAAGTCCTCGCGGGTGGGGCGCAGGACGACGATCTCGACGCCCTTCGGCGTGGCCACGGACGTCCCCTCGGGGCGACCGATGACGAGGTCGTGCTCGAGCGCCCCTGCATGTGAGTGCCAGGTACCGCCGGCGCGCAGCTCGATGAGCGAGCGGCGCCCACGCTCGTCGCGCAGGACGACGAGCTCGCCGTCGGAGAGTGGCGTCGGGTCACCCGGGAACCGGACGTCCGCGCCGCGGCTGTCGGTCATCGGTCGCCCTGCTGCAGGCCGTCCGGTACGGACAGCGGCGGCGCCGCCGGGACGGGCGTGCGTGGAGGAGCGGCATCGGCCGGGAGCCAGCGCGACGGGACGTCGTGGACGTGCTCCTCGCCCACGGCGAGCAGCACGGTCTCCCCGCGGACGACGACCTCGAGCGGATCACCCTCGACGAGCAGGAGCGTCAGCCGATCCCCCTCGAGCGTCACGCGCAGCGAGCGGTCGCGGAAGCGCAGTGGGAGCGACAGCCGCCGCCATGCGGACGGCAGCCGTGGGTCGAACCTCAGGACACCGTCGTGGTCGCGTAGGCCTGCGAAGCCATAGGCGAGCGCCATCCACACGCCACCCGTCGAGGCGACGTGCACGCCGTCGACGACGTTCCCGTTCACGTCAGCGAGGTCCATGAGCAGCGCGTAGCGGAAGTACTCCTCCGCGCGCTCCTCGTAGCCGATCTCGGCCGCGATGATGGCCTGCACGCAGGCCGACAGCGACGAGTCACCCGTCGTCAGGGGGTCGTAGTAGTCGAAGTTCCGGCGCTTCTGCTCGATCGGGAACTCGTCCCCGAGGAGGAACATGGCGAGGACGACGTCGGCCTGCTTGATCACCTGGTGGCGGTAGATGACGAGCGGGTGGTAGTGCAGGAGCAGCGGGTAGCGGTCGATCGGCGGCGCGGCGAAGTCCCAGACGTCCTTCTCGAGGAACGTCCCGTCCTGCGGGTGGATGCCGCGGTCCGCGTCGTAGGGCACGTACATCGCGTCAGCGCAGCGTCGCCACTCCGTCGCCTCCTCCGGGCGCAGGCGCAGGCGCCGTGAGAGCGCACGGAGCTCCTCCGGATGCTCCTGCTCCATCCACTCGATCACCTCCGCAGCGAAGCGGAGGTTGCGACGTGCCATGAGGTTGGTGAACACGTTGTCGTTGACGACGGTCGTGTACTCGTCGGGACCGGTGACCCCGGGGATGTGGAAGCGGTCGTCGACCGGGTCGATGAAGCCGAGCCCGGCCCACATCCGCGCCGTACCGACGAGGATCTCTGCACCGAGGTCGACGAGGATGCCCGTGTCGCCACGGACATCGACATAGCGCTTGAGCGCGTAGGCGATGTCCGCGTTGATGTGGTACTGCGCCGTGCCGGCCGCGTAGTAGCTGGATGCCTCCTCGCCGTTGATGGTGCGCCATGGGAAGAGTGCACCGGGCTCGGACAGCTCCGCGGCACGCTCGCGCGCCTCCGGCAGCATCGCATGGCGGAAGCGGAGGAGGTTGCGGGTGATGCGCGGCTCGGTGTAGGTGAGGAACGGGGTGACGTAGATCTCCGTGTCCCAGAAGTAGTGGCCCTCGTAGGCCTGCCCGGTCAGCCCCTTCGCCGGGATGCCGGTCGTCTCCGCTCGAGCGGAGGCCTGGTGGAGCTGGAAGAGGTTCCACCGGACGGCCTGCTGGAACCGTGCCGGCCCGTCGACCTCGACGTCGGCCCGGTCCCAGAACGCCGTGAGCTCGGCCCGCTGCCCGGCATGGAGCCGCTCCGCCCCGAGCTCCACGGCGCGCTCGAGGGAGCGGAGGCCACGGTCGACGAGCTCACCAGCAGGCACATGGCGGGACGTGTGGTAGGTGAAGTACTTCTCGATGCGGATCGGCACGCCGGCCTCGGCCTCCGCGGTGAACACGACCTTGCTGAGGTCCTCCGTCCAGCTCGACGTCGTACGGATCGGCGTGTCGGAGCTGACGACATGGTCGATGCCGACGCTCATCGTCATCCCGGAGTTCGTCGTCTGGTAGCCGGTGACCAGCCGGAGCTCGTCAGCGATGTGCGTTCGTGCGCGCAGCACCCGGTCGCTGAAGACCCGCGCGCGACGAGGGTCGTGGCCGTTCATCCCGATC
>SKII01000058.1 GCA_007116505.1 Nitriliruptoraceae bacterium | reverse complement strand
GTGCCGCCGACCTCGCCCGGTCCGTTCTTGTACGGACCGAGGTGCGCCGCACCCTTCGCGTACACCGGCACGTTCCCCGCCGCGACCTCGGCGGCGTCACGGATGCATCCGTCGAACACCATGCCGACGATGCCGCGCGCGATCGCGTAGCGGTAGACGATCTCGCCCATCAGCGCGCGGTCCATCGCACCCCCACCGTCGACGACGAGCACGTCGCCCGGCTGCGCCATCGAGATGGCCTTGTAGACCGCGACGTTGTCCCCCGGCTGCGTCCGGACGGTGAGCGCCTGCCCGGCGAGGATGCCGAGGGAGATCGGGGTGATCGGGCCGATGCCGAGCGCGATACCGCTGCGGTCGAGCTGGTCGGAGACGATCGTGGACGGCAGCTCGCGGACGGCGGCGATGGTCGCCTCGTCGATGCGCGGGGCGGCGGGGTGGACGCGGACGATGGGCATGGTGACCTCCGGGGTCGGCCGGTGAGGTGCCGGCAGGACCGGCACGATGGTGGAACGGGTGCTCCCGAAGGCAACCTAGCCTACGGACATCGGCCCCCCGCCCGGCCGCCGGGCGCACCACCGACCACCGAGCGCACGACCGACCGTCGGGCGCACCACCGACCGCCGCCGAGGACCGCCATGAGCCCCCGTCCCGCCGACCGCCGCTTCCCCCTCGCCTACACGGTCTGCACACCGGACTGCCGGGTGAGCGACCCGCTCGGTTACGACGCCCCGCTCGAGCAGGCGCTCGCCGAGCTCGCGAAGCACCACTACGACGGCGTCGAGCTGCAGGTGCGCGACCCTGCGGAGCTCGACGCGGCATGGCTGCGAGGCGTGGTCGAGGCGAGTGGCATGGGCGTCTCGGCGCTCGCGACCGGCCACGTCCGCTCGGAGGACGGCCTGTCGCTCAGCAACGCCGACCCATCCGTCCGGTCGGCCGCGGTCGACCGCCTGCGCGCGGTCATCGACCTCGCCGCGGAGCTTGGCACGATGGTCACCGCAGGTGGCGTGACGGGCGGTCCGGACCGCGGCGACGCCGACGTCCGTCGTGCGGCCCACGAGGCGCTGGACGTCGTCGCCCGGCATGCGGCCGACGTCGGGGTCCGGCTCGTCGTGGAGCCGCAGAACCGCTTCGCGAACCCTGGCTTCACGACGACGGCGGAGGTGCGCGCGCTGATCGAGACGGCCGGCTGGACGAGCGTCGGCATCGTCGCCGACACGTTCCACATGGCCCTCGAGGAGCGCTCGATCGTCGGTGGGATCCTGCGTGCCGGCCCGTGGCTGACCCACGTGCAGCTCGGCGACACGACGCGAGGCGCGCTCGGGACGGGGACGCTCGACCTCACGTCCGTGCTCGACACGCTCGCCGCCGTCGGGTACGAGGGGTGGCTCGCGATGGAGCACGCGCAGACGGGTGGCAGCCCGGCAGCCGCGCTGCGCTCGCGGTGGGCGGCCGACGCGCACGCCCCGGCCTGACGGCGCGAGCCGGCAGTGTCAGTCCGCGGTGCGGCGCCGGACGTCCGGCCCGAGCGACGACATCGTGACGGGCTCGAGGACCTCCCCCGACGGCCACATCGTGACGCGCAGGCCGTGACGGCGGATGAGCGTGATCGGCTCGAGCTCGATCCAGGCGAGCGGCGCGTCCTCGGTCGCCGTGGCGCCGCCCGCCGCGACGGCGGCATCGAGCCGCTGCTTCGCCTCCTCGCTCAGGTACTCGCGCATGACGGACTGCATCAGCACCGTCGTGCGCCCGGGCGTGGTGGTCAGGTTCTGCTCGACCCAGTCGACACCGTCGGCCTCGACGATCGGGGCGGGGATGGCACGCGCAAGGGCGAACGCGCCGTCGAGCACACGGAACCGCCACCCCATGTCGCCCCACACCGACGAGGTGATGGCGAGGCGACCCTCCTCGGTGGTCGCGTCGATGGGGAACGGGTCGACACCCAGGCGACTCGCGACCTCGACGGTGACGTCAGGGACCGGGTCGATGTCGACCCAGAAGCCGGTGAGGTCGACGGGGCTGCCGGGGTCTCCCCACGCCTGGCCGTCGCCGCCGTAGCGGAAATGGTCGAGGCGCAGGTTGAGTCCGCCCGCGCAGCCGATCTCGATGAGGTCGACGGGGTGCGAGAAGCGCTTCGCGACGTGGAGCAGCCCGATCATGAGCGCTGACGCGCGACCGGGCTCGTTCGTCTGGCAGCCGAGCCCGACGAGCGGCACGAGCTCCTCCTCGTGCGCCTCCATGTGGGCGAGGAACGGCGGCCACGCCTCGTGGGGGGAGTCCGACCCGCCCGTCGAGGCGAAGAAGCGCTCGAGGGTCGGCGCCCGGCCGGTGAGCACGTGGCGGTGCACCGCCGCCGTGACGCGCAGCGCGATCGCGTTCCCTCGGCCCGGTGCGACGTGGTCCCGGACGAGCCGCCACGTCACGCCCTCCGCCTCGAGGTCGGCGATCGCGTGCAGGAGCAGCACCGCGTAGAGCGGCGACCCGGCGAGCAGGCTCGCCCGCGCCTGCTGCGCGAACTGCCACACGAGCTGCTCCATCGGCCGTTCGACGCCGGGCTCAGGTCGCCCGACGATCGTCTCGAGCCGCTCCCGCAGCTCAGCTCCGAGCAGCTCCATCGGGTCCTTCACGTCCATGCGGCTCCCCTCCCCGGTCGGTCGTTCAGCTCCCCTGCTTCGCGTAGTGCGGGATGATCGTCTCGCCGATGCGACGCAGGTTCTCCATCGCGAGGTCCTGTGGCATGCCGTTCCACTGCACCCGCACGACGATCTCGGTGACGCCGAGCTCCTCGCGGTAGCGGTCGATCTCGCGGATGCACTCCTCGGGGCTGCCGAGGATGAAGCGGTCCTCGATGAGCTCCTCGAACTCGTCGGCCCAGCTGTCGTCCGACGGCATGACCTTGGCCTGGCCCCACTGCGTGTAGGTCGCGTACTTCGGCATGAGCCACGGGGCCGC
>SKII01000031.1 GCA_007116505.1 Nitriliruptoraceae bacterium | reverse complement strand
GCGACCCGGCGCGCAAGCAGCTGCTGCGGCAGGCCGCGTTCGTCACGTCCGCGCTCGGCGAGTGGTACGCCGGGCGCGACCGCACCGACACGCTGCGCGCCGTGCTGCCCGACGGCACCGAGCGGCTGGCCGGCATCGCGCTCGTCGCCAACACCTCGCCCTACACGTACCTCGGTGACCGGCCGCTCGTCGCGCACCCCGGCGCGTCGTTCGATCTCGGGCTCGACCTGCTGACGGTGCGCGAGGTCACGCTGCCGCGGCTCGCGACCGTCGTCGCCGGTGCGCTCGCCGGCGGGCGGCACGTGCGGCTCGGTGGCGTGCGGCACGACCACGACCTGCCGTCGCTCACCATCGAGGCGACGGACGGACGCAGCGCGCTCCCGGTGCACGTCGACGGCGACCCCCTCCCGCCGCGCCGGCGCCTCGAGCTCCGCGCGCTCCCCGAGGCCCTCGACGTGCTGGTCTGAGGGGCCGTCCGGAAGCCCCGCGGGCGGAATCTGGACTGGAAAGCGGTCCCTTCTGGCCCTGGAGGGCCGTCGGGCCTTGACACCCGGACAGGGCGGAATACGGTGCCGGCGCTGCACTCGAGACACCCTGCCAGAGGCGACCCCTCGACCGGTGGGGAACGAGGTGGACCGGTTCGGACCCGGATCGGTCCCGGTCCACTTCCGACATCGAGCAACGGCCCGGTCGCGACCGCGCGGCCGACCCCCACGGCCCCACGGCATGGAGCACACGATGGACTGGCGCAACGAGGCTGCCTGCAGAGATGTCGATCCGGACCTGTTCTTCCCCATCGGCACGACCGGGGTCGCGGTCGACCAGGTCGACGCGGCGAAGCGGATCTGTGCGACGTGCATGGTCCGTGAGCCCTGCCTCGAGTTCGCCCTCGCGTCCAACCAGGACGCGGGCGTGTGGGGCGGTCTCACGGAGGACGAGCGTCGCACGCTGAAGCGTGCGCGCCAGCGCCGCCGCCGGCTCGTCAGCTGAGCTGCACCCCTCTCGCCGCGCTCAGCGCGGCAGCGGTGCGCTGACCCGAGCGAGCGTCCCCCCGTCGGGACGTGCGCGCTCGACGGTGAGCGTCCCCGCGAGCTCGCTCGTCACCAGCGTGTCGGCGATCTGCAGGCCGAGGTTCGCATCTCGCACGTGGTCGAAGCCCTCCGGCACGCCCGGCCCGTCGTCCTCGTCCTCCATCGTGAACGTCGCCGGACCACGGTCGAGCCGCACGTGCACCGTGCCACCCTCCGAGCCGTCCGCGTACGCATGCTCGAGCGAGTTCTGCAGCAGCTCCGACAGCACGAGCGCGAGCGGGCTCGCGACCTGCGGCGACAGCTCTCCCGCCCGGCCCTCGATGTCGATGCTGACCGCACGGCCCGGCGCGGCCAGCCCGGCGCTCACCACCTCGACGAGCCGCTGCGCGACGACGTCGAACGTGACGCGCTGGCGGGCGTCCTCCGACAGCGTCTCGTGCACGAGCGCGATCGATCCGATGCGCCGTACGGACTCCGCGAGCGCCTCGCGGCCCTCCTCGGTCCGCATGCGCCGGGACTGCACGCGGAGCAGCGACGCGACCGTCTGCAGGTTGTTCTTCACGCGGTGGTGGATCTCGCGGATCGTCGCGTCCTTGGACAGCAGCAGCCGCTCGTGGCGGCGGAGCTCGGTGACCTCACGCATCAGCATCACCGCACCGAGCACCCGGTCGCCCCGCGTGAGCGGAAGCACACGTCGCAGCACCACCGAGCCGCGCGCCTCCACCTCCGACTCGACCGGACGTCCCTCCGCCAGCGCGACGAGCACCGACTCGTCGTCGAGGTCGAACTCCGACAGGCTCCGGCGCACCACGTTCGCCGTGACCCCGAGCCTGCGGTACGCGCTGACCGCGTTCGGCGAGGCGTAGCTGACCCGCCCCGTCGCGTCGAGCCGCACCATCCCGTCGCCGACGCGCGGCGCGACCTCACGCTCCGGGTCCTCGCCGTCGAAGGGGAACGCGCCCTCCGCGATCATCGCCGCGAGCTCGTTCGCGGTCTGCAGGTAGGTCAGCTCGAGCTGCGACGGTGCACGCACGGTCGACAGGTTCGCCTCACGCGACACGACGGCGACGATCTCGCCGCGCCACGGCACAGGAACGGCCTCCTGGCGCACCGGCACGCCGGACGACCAGTCGGGCTCGCCGTCGCGCACGATCTGGCCCTCCTCGAACGCGCGCACGATCGCGGCCCGGGCGGAGCCCTCGAGCGCGGACCCGACGAGGTCCTCCTGGTGGACGGTCTGCGCCGTGTAGGGACGCATCTGCGCGGCGACGACGACCTCACCGGTCGACGGGTCGCGTACGCACAGCAGGAGGTCGGCGAAGGCGAGGTCGGAGAGGATCTGCCAGTCGGAGATCAGCGCCTGCAGGCGCGCGACCGCATCCTCGGGCAGCCCGGCACGGTCCTCGAGGAGCTGCTCCAGCGACGACACCTCAGCGCTCGAGGAACCGCTGCAGCTGCTGCAGCGGGATGACCTCGCGGATGCGCTCGAAGGCGCGCGCCTCGATCTCACGCAGCTCCGTCAGCGACATGCCAAGCGTCCGGGCCGCATCCGCGGGGTCCTGCGGATGACCGTCGACGAGTCCCATGCGCAGCTCCAGGACACGGCGCTGCGTCGCGGGAAGGCGCTCGAGGACGCGTCGCAGCGGAGCGGCGAGCTGCGCGACGCGCTCGTCGACGCCGTCGTCCTTCGCGGCAGCAGCACCCTTGCCGGCCGCACCCTTGCCAGCCGCACCCTTGCCAGCGGCGCCCTTGCCCGCAGCACCCTTGCCGGCCGCACCCTTGCCGGCAGCGCCCTTAGCCGGCGGACGTGGGCGCGCCGCACCCCCACGCTGCTTCCCGCGTGGTCCTCCGCGCTGCTGGTCACCGGCCATGCGCGCAGGGTAATCGGCGCCCGAAGGCGACGCGGAGGCAGCGCGGAGG
>SKII01000023.1 GCA_007116505.1 Nitriliruptoraceae bacterium | reverse complement strand
TGGCCGTCCGACAGCTCCGAGGTGACCCCGGCGCCGACCGCCTCCTCGGGCGTGAGCCAGGAGAACTCGAGCGCGTCCTGCGACGGGGCGCAGTCGCCCTCGACGGGGACGACGAAGCAGAGCGCGACCGCATGCTGGCGCGGGTCGTGGAAGCCGCTGCGCTCGGCATCGGGGAAGTACTCGACCACCGTGAAGGGTGCGGTTGCCGTCGGCAGCTGCGGCGCAGCGTCAGGACCGAGGTCCTTCGTGAGGTGCCGCCACAGCGCCTCGCGGATCGTCTCGTTGTGCAGGACCCGGCCGGAGACGATGGCTCGCGAGAGCGTGCCGTCGGGCTGGGGGCGCAGCAGCAGCCCGATGCGCTCGATGCGGCCGAGATGGTCGACGCGCACGGGAACGGCCTCGACATAGACCATCGGGACCTGGCCGCGCGCGGCGTCGAGCAGGTCGGGGGCCAGCCAGCCCTCACGCGTGTCGACGGTCCCCGTGGTCATGCTGCGCTCCTCGTCGCTCAGCACCCATCATGCCATGCCGGACCGAGCGGATGGGCGCGGACACACGAACGCCCCGGGCGCCCTTGCGGGCCCACCGGGGCGTCGCGGGTGGGCGCGCGCCTCTGGAGTGCGCACCCACCTCCCGGGTCGCGGCCCCGAGGGGCAGCTCGCCAGGTCGGGCTCCGGTCGGTCGCGTCCGAGCGCGTCCCTCCCTCGACCCTTCGGCGTGATCCCGGACCTCCCCGAGGGGACCTCCGGTGTGGCGTGCTCCCCGTCGCTCCACCCGAAGGTGGGCGCCGCGGTCACCCGCCCGGTCGACCTCACGGTCGCCCGTCCGCCTGCACGTCCCGCTGCGTCGGTCCGTGCGATCCTTCCGGCGGTGACAGCCGCCTCGGATCGTGTGGTCCGCCTCTCGACGTCCCACTCGGTGTCGCCTCGGCTCCGAGGAGCTCTGGACGGTCATCGCCTCCCCGTGGCCCCGGGGCTGATGACGGCCGCGGTCCTTGCGGACCCTCCACCTCCGCCCTCGGGGTCTGTCGCCCCCTCGAGCGTCCCGGCGGGGGACTCGCAGTCCCGATCCCGCCGTGCTCGATGACGGTACGTCGTGGGCCGGGTGCTGTCCAGCGGTCCGCGGGAAGTCACAGGGAAGCCACAGGTCGTCCACAGGTCATCCGCAGCGGACGGCCGCCTCGCGCGCGGCTGATGCGTGGAACGCTCGGCTCCGGAGGCGTGTCAGCGGACCCGGTAGAGGTGCGAGGGGCGACCACGCGTGGGGCGGCCCTCGTCGTCGACGTACTGCTGCACGTACGGGGTCCGCTCCACCAGGTCAGCATCGAGGTAGCGCATCAGTCGGCCGCGGGCGGCCTCCACGGAGAGTCCGGTGCGGTCCGCCATCTCGCGGACGGTGAACTCGGTGCGGCCGAGATGTTCGATGAGGTCCCTGCGCGTCGCCATCGAGGCTGCCTCCCTGGGTCGTGGTGAGGTGGTCGTGTCGCCCGCACCGCGGATCGGCCCATGCGGCCGACCCTGCGCATCGTTCCTGCGCCTGCCCCGTCCGGGCCCCCGCACGTCCCACGGTAGGGTCCGGCGCGGCGCCCGCCACCGGCGGACGTCCGCCGGTGCGCAGCAATATTGGACAGTCTACCGAGGCGCGAGGAGGGAACGTGCAGGCTGCACGCAAATCTGCGGCTGATGGACCCCGGGACGCCCTGGACAGCCTTCCCGACGCATCCGCCCTGCCCTGGCCGCTCTATGCCGAAGCCGTCGTCGAGCTCGTCGTCGACGGCGCGCATGTCGTCCTCACGCCCGTGCCGGACGATGAGGTGGGCGGCGCGCATGATGGCGCGCCTGCCGTCCGCGCGCTCTCGGCGGCGCTCGGTGAGCCCGCGCCACCGGTGTGGGTGCTGACCGCGGGCGACCCGTACCCGCACACGCTCAGCCCGGAGGAGAACGTCGCACGGAACGCCGCCCTCGCTGCCGACGTCGACCGGCTCGGCCTGCGTCGCGACCCGGCGCTCGGCCGGGCGTCGGACGGCTCCACGTGGGAGGTCTCGCTCGCCGTCCGCGGTGCGGACCGCGCGGGGGTGCTCGCGCTCGCTGCTGCCTACGACCAGCTCGCCGTGTACGAGATCTCGGACCGGATCCGGTGCGTCGACGTCGCGAGCGCGACGGTCGTCACGTCGGTCGCGTTCCGCACCGCGACCGCACCCGAAGGGATCGATGCGCTCGTCGGCCCGACCGGATGGCGCGGCTGACAGCGCGCCCGCGCCTGCCCGCGCCTGCCCGGGCTCAGGCCTGAGCGACCGGCGCGGCCAGCGCGCACCACAGCCCCCATGCAAGGGTGGACGCCGCACCGAGGTCCTCGAGGCGGTGGGTGACGCACGCCTCGAGGACGACCGGCTCGTCGCTCGCGACCTCGAGCCGCAGCCGTGCGGTGACGAAGCGCATGTCGGCGGACACCGCGGTGACCCGCCGCTCGATGCCGTCGAGCAGGGCCGTGTCGTCGAACGCGATGAGCGCGAGGTGCCAGGGGCGCGCGGGGGCCGACGTCGTGGCACCGACGAGCTCGTCGGCGCCTGCGAGCGTGAGCAGCTCCCAGCCGGTGAGCAGCGGGAGCTCGCCGTCGTCCTCCGACGGGACGGCGCCGCGCATGCCCATCATCTCCACGGCCGCTCGGGACAGCTCGGCGAGCGCGTCGATCCCCGCCACCCGTGTCCGCCCCGGCTCGACGGCGAGGGTGGCCTGCGAGAGGACGACCTCGAGCAGCCGGGTGTTGGGGAGGCGGGCGATCAGGTCCTGGGCCACCATCGCGTCGTGCCGGGCGGCTCGTGCGAGGAGCACGTCGGCGGTGTCGAGCTCACCGATCGCCTCATCGCGCATCATGTCGTCGAGCATCGATCCTCCGACCGCCCCGGTCGCGTTCCGGGACGAGTCCGGCAAGCATGCCGGACGGACCCTCAGTTCCGGGGGAGGTC
>SKII01000053.1 GCA_007116505.1 Nitriliruptoraceae bacterium | reverse complement strand
CGAGTGCCACAGCGAGTGCCACAGCGAGTGCCACAGCGAGCGAGGAGCCGGGATGTCCGTCCGACTGCGCTCGATGCACCATGACGCGACGGCCGCCGCCGGGGCGGTGGTCGCTCGGCTGCTGACCCCCGGCGACGTGGTCGTGCTCGGTGGGCCGCTCGGCGCGGGGAAGACACGCCTCGTCCAGGGGATCGCGGTCGGCCTCGGGGTGCGCAGCCGGGTCACGTCACCCACGTTCGTCCTCGTCCGGCGGCACGAGGGTCGGCTGCCGCTCGTCCACGTGGACGCCTACCGGCTCGAGGACGCCCATGCGCTCGCGACGCTGGACGACGACGTCCTCGCCGACGACGTCGTGACCTGCGTGGAGTGGGGATCGCGTGTCGGCCGGGCGCTGCCCGAGGCACGGCTCGACATCGAGCTGCACGTCGATGGTGACGAGGGCGGCTCGCCGCGGACGATGACGCTCTCGGGCCGTGGTGCGGGCTGGGTGGACCGGATGGACGCGCTGGACCGTGACCTCGCCGTGCTCGCCCGGGAGAGGTCCGACCTGACCGTGGAGCTCGCCGTCGACCCCGGCGATCACCTGCGAAGGGACGAGCGGGCGGGTGGCGCATGATCGTCCTCGGGGTCGAGACGTCGACCGCCCGGTCGTCCGTCGCGCTCGTCGACGACGGGGTGGTCCTCGCCCACGAGCAGCACGAGGACCCGCGCGGCCACGGCGCGTTCCTCGCGCCGGCGATGCGGCGCTGCCTCGACGTCGTCGACCGTGTCGATGCGGTCGCGGTCGGGACGGGGCCGGGCCTCTACACGGGCCTGCGGGTCGGCATGGCCACGGCCGCCGCGTTCGCGACGGCGCGCGGGATCCCGGTCGTGGGGGTCGGTGGGATGGACGCGCTCGCCTCCGATGCGTCGCGTGCGGACCTGACGGTGGTGACGACCCTCGACGCTCGACGCGGCCAGGTGTTCTGGGCGGTGCACGAGCCGCGCGACGGTGCGCTCGTACGGACCGAGGGGCCGCGCGTGGGGACGCGCGCGGAGCTCGACGAGACGATCGGCCGGCTCGGTGGTGGTACGGGGGAGGGGGGCCCGCTCGCCGTGGGTCCGCTCGTCGTCGGCGAGGTCGGTGCGGTGACGGTCGCGCGGCCGGACGCCGGCGCGACGGCACGTGTCGGCGCGCGGCTGGTCGCGGCCGGGGCACGGGAGCAGCTCGTCGCTGCGGCGCTCGAGCCGGTCTACCTGCGCGACGCGGACGTGCGCATCGGCTGGGACGTGCGTGGCGGTCGACGGGGAGGTGCCGCATGAGCTTCACCGTCGAGCGCCTCGTCCCGCCGCTGCCGGATCCGTCGTCGCGTGACGCCCGCGACCTCCTGGCGCTCGAGGCCGCGACGCAGGACCGTCCGCTCACGCTCGCGTCGCTGCTCGCCGAGGCGACGCCGGACGTCCCCGGTGTGGTGCTCCTCGCGCGGCCGCCCCTGCGGTCCGAGGTCCAGGGCGCGCTCGTCGGGATGGCCAGCGCCCGGCTGCTCGGTGACGGGGCCCACGTGATGCGGCTGGCTGTCGACGCCGAGCACCGGCGACGCGGGATCGGAGCGCTCCTGCTCGACGGGCTGATCGCGTGGGCGGACGAGCATGGGGCACCGCTGCTCCTCGAGGTGCGGGACGGCAACGTCGCTGCACGCTCGCTCTACGCGCGGGCCGGGTTCACGGTCGACGGCCGGCGCCGGCGCTACTACCCCGACGGGGAGGACGCGCTGCTGCTGAGCCGCGCACCCGTCACGGTCGGAGGGGGCTGACGTGCTGGTGCTCGGCATCGAGACGTCCTGCGACGAGACGGCGGTCGGCATCGTCGAGGACCGGCTGCGCCTGCGTTCCGACGTCGTCGCCTCCCAGGTCGCGCTGCACGCCCGCTTCGGTGGCGTCGTCCCCGAGGTCGCCGCGCGTGCTCACCTCGAGGCGGTGCTCCCGACCGTGGAGCGAGCGCTCGCGGAGGCGGGAGTGGCCGCGACCGACCTCGACGCGATCGCGGTCACGCGCGGCCCCGGGCTCGCCGGGGCGCTGCTCGTCGGTGTGGCTGCGGCCAAGGGGCTGGCCCTCGCCTATGACGTGCCGCTCGTCGGGGTGAACCATCTGCGGGCGCACCTCGAGGTCGCGCAGCTCGAGCACGGTGACCTCTCGGGGCTCGGCGCCCCCATCGTCGCGCTCATCGTCTCGGGAGGACATACGAGCATCGTCGCCCTCGATGCCGACGGTGGGATGCGCGAGCTCGGCGCGACGCTCGACGACGCCGCCGGCGAGGCCTTCGACAAGATCGCGCGCTACCTGGGTCTCGGCTTCCCCGGAGGTCCCGCGATCGACCGCGTCGCTCGCGAGGGCCGACGTGATGCGCACGCGTTCCCCCGTCCGATGCTCGACGACCCGGGCCACGACCTCTCGCTCTCGGGGCTGAAGACGGCGGTGGTGCGCGAGCTCGACCGCCTCGACGCGGCGGGGACACCGGTGCACCTGCCCGACGTGGCGGCGTCGTTCCAGGAGGCCATCGTCGACGTCCAGGTGGTCAAGACGATGCGGGCGGCGGCGAGCATCGGTGCGCCCACGGTGCTGCTCGCGGGTGGCGTGGCTGCGAACTCCCGCCTCCGTGAACGCTTCGCGGTCGCGTGCGGCGACGCGGGGGTCCGGCTCATCGTGCCGTCGCCGCGGCTGTGCACGGACAACGGGGCGATGGTCGCCGCCTCCGGCGCGAACCTGCTCGCTGCGGGCCGGGTGGACGACCTCGCGATGGAGGTCGACCCGGCGCTCCCGCTCGATGCGGGACCGGACGCGGGACCGGACGCGGGACCGGACGCGGGTCCGGGCGTCCGATGATCGGAGCGCTCGCCGCACGCCGGTGGCATCGTCCGCGCGGCGACGAGCTCGACGCCGTCGTGGCCGCGCTCGAGCGCTGGGCCGCACCGGCCGGCGGCTCCGT
>SKII01000001.1 GCA_007116505.1 Nitriliruptoraceae bacterium | reverse complement strand
TCGCCGTGGGAGGACTTCATCGGTGAGTCCGCCGGTCATGCCGCGATGCGTGCGGCGTTCGGCGACGACGCGCCGGGCAACCAGGGCTACGCGGCCGGCTGGGTCTGGCAGTACCCGATCCTCGCCCTGCTCGAGGCCGCCGCGGAGAGCGGCGACCTGACGCGTGCGAACCTGCGGGCGCTCGCCGACGGCCTCGAGGTCGACTACGAGGGCACCCTGCCGACCACCCGGATGGGCGGGGACCCGAACGTGAACGTCAACCGCACGGCGGTCATCGGTCGTCCGAGCACCGAGACCGCGAACGGGCTCCAGACGATCATCGACGGCTACCGCGGTGCGACCGCGGATGCCTTCGCCTACACGGCGGCCTGCTCCGGCAGCTGACCGTCCGCGCGATCCTCGGTGGGGGCGGCCCTCGGGCCGCCCCCACCGTCGTCTACCTTCGCGGTCGCGCCGCACGAGCGGGACGGCGGCGAGGAGCGAGCGTTGCAGCTGCACATGGGGGAGTCGCCGCTGCTGAGCGGGCTCAACGAGGCGCAGCGGCGTGCGGTCGAGACGGTGGACGGTCCGGTGCTCGTCATCGCCGGGGCGGGGTCGGGGAAGACCCGGGTGCTCACGCACCGTCTCGCGCACCTGATCGGCCACCACGGGGTCCCTGCCGACCGGCTGATGGCGATCACGTTCACGAACAAGGCCGCCGGTGAGATGGCGGAGCGGGTCCGCGGGCTCGTTGGAGCGCGGCATGCGGACCGCACGTGGGTCACGACGTTCCACAAGACGGGCGTGCGCATCCTCCGGCGCGAGGCGGCAGCCCTCGACCTGAAGCCCGGGTTCACCATCTACGACGGACAGGACGTGCAGCGGCTCGTCGGCCGGCTCGCGAAGGACGCGGGTATCGACGACAAGCGGCTGCCTCCGCGGGCGATCGCGAACGCGATCAGCCGCGCGAAGGACGAGCTCGTCACCGCAGCCGCCTTCCGTGAGCAGGCGAAGGGCTGGCCGCAGTCCGCCATCGCCGACGTCTACACGGCGTACGAGCTCGCCCTCCGGCGTGCACATGCGCTCGACCTCGACGACCTCATCGTGCGCACCGTCGACCTGTTCCGCTCGCACCCCGACGTGCTCGCGCGCTACCGCCAGCGCTTCACCCACCTCATGGTCGACGAGTACCAGGACACCAACCGCGCGCAGTACCACCTCGTCCAGCTGCTCGCCGCAGGGACACGCAACCTCATGGTCGTCGGTGACCCCGACCAGGGCGTCTACTCGTTCCGTGGCGCGACGATCCGCAACATCCTCGACTTCGAGCAGGACTACCCCGACGCGACGGTGATCCCGCTGACGCGGAACTACCGCTCGACGCGGACAATCCTCGATGCGGCGAACGCGGTGATCGCACAGAACCGCGGGCGGACCCCGAAGGAGCTGTGGACCGACTCGGAGGGGGGTGCGCCGATCACCCGCTACCACGCGACCGACGAGCAGGACGAGGCGCTCGCCGTCGTCCGCGAGGTCGAGGACCATGTGCGGCGCGGCGGGTCGCTCGACGACGTCGCCGTCTTCTACCGCACCAACGCGCAGTCGCGGGTCCTCGAGGACGCGCTGATGCGCGTGCAGGTCCCGTACCGGGTCGTCGGCGGCATGCGCTTCTACGAGCGTCGCGAGGTCAAGGACGTGCTCGCCTACCTGCAGCTCGTCGCGAACCCGGACGACGACGTGGCGTTCCGTCGCGTCATCAACGTTCCGCGCCGTGGCATCGGCGACCGCAGCGTCGCCGCGCTCGAGGCGCACGCGCTCGCGGTGGGTACGAGCCTCATGGATGCGGCGCGCGACGCGGACGCCATCGTCGGCCTGGGCGCGCGGGCGGTCGGCGCGGTGCGCGCGTTCGTCACGCTCCTGGACGCGCTCCGCACGGAGCTCGAGCACGGGCTGGGTGTCGCTGAGCTCGTCGAGCAGGTGTGGGAGCGCACGGGCTACCTCCGGGAGCTGCAGTCGGAGGGGACCATCGAGGCGCTCGGACGCGAGGAGAACGTCCGGGAGCTGCGCTCGGTGGCGCACGGGATCGTGAGCGAGGCGTCCGACGTCCCTGAGGGCGGGCAGGAGGCGTTGCGCGCGCTGCTCGACGCCGTCACGCTCGTCAACGACCAGGACCAGGTCACCGACGGGGAGGGTGCGGTCACGCTCATGACCCTCCACACGGCGAAGGGGCTCGAGTTCCCGCTGGTGCTGCTCACCGGCATGGAGGACGGGGTGTTCCCGCACGTCCGCTCGCTGAGCGACACGAGCGAGCTCGAGGAGGAGCGACGGCTCTGCTACGTCGGCATGACGCGTGCGGAGCAGCGCCTCGTGCTGACCCACGCGGACCGCCGCACGCTGTGGGGTGGGGTGTCCTACAACCCGCCGTCACGCTTCCTCGACGAGGTCCCCGAGGAGCTCGTCGTGCGCCGCGGCTCCGTCGTCGCGCCGACGACGACACGGAACGCTTCCGCACGGGCGTCGGGCGGTGACGACCGCACGGCCGGCCGTCGCGGACGCGCCGGCATCGACGTCGTCGACCTCGACGCCGGGTTCCGCCCGGGGGACACGGTCCTCCATGCCCGCTTCGGGCGGGGCGTCGTCCTCGAGGTCGCTCCGGCGGGGGACGACCACGAGATCAGCATCGACTTCGAGGAGGCAGGGATGAAGCACCTCATGCTCGCGTACGCCGCGCTCGTGCGGGTCGACAGGTGACCGCCCCGACGGGCGAGCACGCCGTGTCGGAGACGCGCCTGATCGCCGCGCCGCGCCAGCTCCTGTTCGACCTCGTCGCGGACCCGGCGATGCATCCGCTCATCGACGGCTCGGGAACGGTCCGTGCGCTGCGTGAAGGCTCCCCGGAGCGGCTCGGACCGGACGTCCGCTTCGGCATGGCGATGCGCATGGGCCTGCCCTACCGCATCTCGAACCGGGTCGTCGAGTTCGAGGAGGGCCGCGTCGT
>SKII01000153.1 GCA_007116505.1 Nitriliruptoraceae bacterium | reverse complement strand
CGTCGTCCACGTCGTCCACGTCGCGTCGTCGGCCCCGGCGTCGAGCGTCGCCGGGAGGATGCTAACGGGGCCCGACGACGTCCCGGCCGGTCGTCCACGAGGGTTCCCGGACGAACGCCCGCGCCGACTATCCTCACGGGCACGTCGCCGGCGCTCCCCAGTGCAGCCGGGTGACGGGAGAGGGCGCGAGGTGAGCCGGTCGGTCGACGCGTGGAAGCGCTTCGCTGCGGTCCTGACGACCGGCGAGGTCGGAGATGTCCTCGACCTGTACAGCGCCGGTGCGCTCTACCTCGAGCCCTACAACCCGCCCCACCGCGGGAACCTCCTGATCCAGTCCTACCTGAAGGACTGGATGGGCGGGAAGGAGGGCGTCGAGATCGAGGAGCTCGCCGTCATCCCGACCGAGGACGGCTCGGGCGCCGGCATCGAGTGGACGATCTCCTACACGGCCGCCGGTCGGCGCTGGAACGCCCTCCCTCGGGCCACGTTCCTCCGCCTCGGCGAGGCCGGGCTCGTCACCTACCACCGCGACTACACCTGAGCGGCGCCCGGTGAGCGGCGGCCGGTGAGCCGCGCCCGGTGAGCGGCGGCCGGTGAGCCGCACCTCCTGAACCGGTTCTCCACAGCTGCGCGATCGGTGGTCCCTGGCGCACGGCGCGTCCCTAGGGTCGCCCGCCATGCGGACCTTCCCCTCACCCGTCACCCTCGGCGCCACGCCTGAGGCCGTCCCCGTCGCGCTCGCGCTCGGCGCGCGTCACGTCGGGACGGTGCGGCGCTGGATCGAGGGCACCCTCGGGTGGCAGGCCGTCGACGACGACCTCGACGGGCCCGTCCCTCCCTCCGTGCGCATCGTCGACCTCGACGGAGCGACGCGCCTCCTCGAGGACGGGCCTCGTGACCGGCTCCCCACGCTGCTGCTCGTCGAGGACGACGACGACGTCCCGCTCGTCGCCGACGTGGCGCGACGGCTGCAGCCCTCCGGGGTGTGCCGCTGGCCGGACGGGCGTGAAGCCCTGCCGGGGCTCGTCGTGCGGGCCATCGGGACGCGGATCCGCACGGAGCCGTCCGGTCGCACCCTCCGGGTCGGGGGGACCGCCGGGGGCGTGGGGACGACGACCGTCGTGCTCGCGCTGGCCGGCATCGCCGCCTGGTCGGGTTCGCGCGCCCTCGCCGTCGTCCACGGACCCGCCGGTGTGCGCGACGCGACGCCGGTCCCGCCCGACGCGGTCGTCGCGCCGGACCTCTGGGCGCGTGCATCGCAGCTGCCCGGCGTGCCCGGGGCCCGCGTCGTGCACACGGGGCGAGCGGCGCCGCCGCACCCCCCGGAAGATCGCCGCATCGACCTGAGCGTGATCGACGTGGGGACCGACCCGGAGCTCGACGTCGTCGTGTGTCGGCCGGACCGTGCCGCGGCGGATCAGCTCCCCGCGACGATGGCCGGCGCGGTCGTCGTCGTCGGTCGGGGTCTGCTGAGCTCCGACCGCATCGCGGAGCTCGCCGGCGGTCGCCGCGTCGTGCACGTGCCGACCTCGGTGCGCGTCGCCCGTGCCGTGCTCCGCGGCCAGGCCCCGGCGGGCCTCCCGGGCACGTGGCTGGACGCGCTGCGGCCCGTCCTCGACGCCGGCTGAGCGGGAGGACCGGATGGCCGTCGCGACCGGGACGATCCGTCCGATGATCGCCGCACGTGTGGCCGACGATCGCGAGGTGCTCGCGTCCGGTGCGGACCGGACGGTGCTGCGCCGGGCCGTCGCCCGAGCGCTCGCCGCCGAGGGTGTCGTCGCTCCGCCCGAGGTCTGGGCGCAGCTCGTGCGCGACCTCGTCGACGACCTCGCCGGGCTCGGTCCCCTCGAGGAGCTCCTGCGCGACCCGTCGGTGACGGAGGTCATGGTCAACGGTGCGGACGTCGTCCACGTGGAGCGCGAGGGTCGCCTCGAGCGCAGCGACCGGACGTTCGCGTCCGACGACGACCTCGTCGCGGTCGTCACGCGCGTGCTCGGGCCGCTCGGTGTACGCCTCGACCGTGCGCATCCGTTCGCCGACGCGGTGCTCGCTGGGGGCCTGCGCCTCCACGTGATCCTCCCGCCGCTCGCGGAGCGTCCGACGCTCACGCTCCGCCGGGTCGCCCCCGTCGTCCCGGCCTGGGACGACCTCGCCGCCAGCGGGTCGGTCCCGGCCGACGCCGCCGACCTCCTCGTCGAGCTGGTGCGGGCACGGCGCAACCTCGTCGTGTGCGGCCAGGCGGGCGCGGGGAAGACCACGCTGCTCGCACGGCTCCTCGCCGAGGTCGGGGACGACCGGGTCATCGTGATCGAGGATGCGCCGGAACTGTCCCACCCCGCCCGCCACACGGTGCACCTCCGCACCCGACCGGCGTCGGCGGACGGGATCGGTGAGGTCAGCGTCGCCATGCTGGTGCGCAACGCGATGCGCATGCGCCCCGACCGCATCGTCATCGGCGAGGTGCGCGGTGCGGAGGTGCTCGACCTGCTGCAGGCGATGAACACGGGGCACGACGGCAGTGCGACGACGGTGCACGCGAACGGGGTCGAGGAGGCGGTGGTGCGGCTCGAGGGCATGGCGCTGCTCGCCGGCGTGCCGCAGTCCGCCGCCCGCAGCCAGGTCGCCGCGGGCGTCGACGTGCTCGTCGCGCTCGGTCGGACCCGCGAGGGCCGTCGCCGCATCACCGGCATCGCCAGCGTCGAGCACGGCCGGGGCCGCACGATCACGGGGACCCTGTGGCGTCCGTGAGCCCCGGTGCCACCGATCGCCTGCGCCTGCAGGTGCTCGGTGGCGCGCCTGTCGGCGACCTCGCAGCGCTCCCGCCCCGGGTCCGACGCGGTGTGCGGCTCGCTCGGGCCCTCGGTGCACCGCTCCTTCCGGCCGTCGACGCCGCCGGCGAGGCGGAGGAGGACGTGGTGCGTGCGCGCCGGGCGGTCGCGGTCAGCACGGCGCAGGCGAGGACGGTCGCCGGAGGCCTGACGCTCG
>SKII01000041.1 GCA_007116505.1 Nitriliruptoraceae bacterium | reverse complement strand
CGCAGCCGTCCGAGCGCCGCCTCACGGTTGCGGTGCTGCGACCGGTGCTCCGACGCGTGCAGCACGAGCACGCCGTCGGTCGTCAGCCGTGACGCGAGACCGTCGAGCAGCCGCGTGCGCTGCTCGTCGTCGAGGGCGGTCGAGGTCGCGACATCCCAGCGGAGCTCGACGCGCGAGGATGTGGTGTTGACGTGCTGGCCGCCCGGCCCACCGGCGCGGCTCGCCCGGACCACCAGCTCGTCACCCGGGATCGTCACGCGGCGCCCGCCGGGGACGTCGACCACGACATCGTCCGGCATCCCGGCCTCCTCCGACGAGCCACGAGGGTAGGCCGCCTACGCTCGCAGGACCGAGGGCGTCCGGGCCCGAGGCCCCGGAGGCGCCGGAGGTGCCGGAGCGGAGGGCGCATGGCGACGGGCGGGGTGGACGGATCGGGCCTGCCGGCGACGGTCGACGCGGAGCGCTTCAAGGACGCGTTCCGTCGTCACGCCGCAGGCGTCGCCGTCGTGACGGCGGAGGTCGATGGTTCCCCGCACGCGCTCACCGCGTCGTCGGTGAGCTCGGTGAGCGCCGACCCTGCGGTCGTCCTGTTCTCGGTCGCGACGTCGACCGTGACGGGCGCGGCGGTGGCGACGGCCGGGAGCGCCGCGGTGCACCTGCTCGATGCGGACGACCTCGCGCTCGCGGTGCGCTGCGCCGACCCCGGAGCCGACCGGTTCTCCGGCGAGCATCCGTGGTCGCGGCTCGGGACGGGGGAGCCCGTGTTCGACGGGCCGCAGCTCGTGCTGCGCGGCGAGGTCGTCGGCCGCATGACGTTCGGGACGTCGGTGGTGATCGCGCTCGCCGTCACCGACCTCATCGACCGTCGCGCTGCGGCGCGCGACGCGGCGAGCGACGCACCGACCGACGAGGAGGACGCTCGAGCGACGCCGCTAGCCTACGTCTACCGGCAGTGGCACACCCTCGGGCCCGCCTCGACCATCGGCTGACCATGCGTCTCGCGAACCTCCTCGTCGACGGGTCGGAGCGGCCCGCCGTCCTCGACCCGGCGCGCGGCTGGGTCCCCCTCGATGCCATCGCGTCGGCGCTGCCCGCCACCCTGCCCCGTGACGTCCCGGGGCTCATCGCGACCGGGCTCGGCGCGGACGTGTGCGACGTGCTGCTCGCCGCCGCGGCCGGTGCACCCGGCGACGTGGTCGTCGCGGCCGACGCCGCCAGGTTCGGCGCGCCGTTCCGCCATCCACGCATGCTGTGGGGGATCGGCCTGAACTACCGCGAGCACGCCCGCGACCTCGACGCCCCGTACCCGACCGAGCCGGCCTCGTTCATCAAGGGCGACCACACGATCATCGGACCCGGGGACACGATCGAGCTGCCCCCGGAGAGCCTGCGCGTCACCGCGGAGGCGGAGCTGGGCATCATCATCGGGCGTACGGCCTGGCAGGTCGACGAGGCCGACGCGCTCGACCACATCGCGGCCGTCGTGTGCATCCTCGACCAGACCGCCGAGGACATCCTGCAGCGCAACCCGCGCTTCCTCACGCGGTCGAAGAACTTCCCGACGTTCCTCGCGCTCGGCGCGGAGGTCGTGACGCTCGACGAGGTTCGCGACCCCGAGCAGGGCCTCAACCACCTGCGCGTCGGCACGTGGATCAACGGTGCGCTCCACCGTGACAACGTCGTCGCCGACATGGCGTTCGACCCCGCGGCGCTCGTCGCGTTCCACAGCCGCGTGTTCCCGCTCCAGCCCGGCGACGTGATCTCGACGGGTACGCCCGGCGCGGTCGTCGTCGAGGACGGCGACGTCGCAGAGTGCCGCATCGAGGGTGTCGGAACGCTCGTCAACCCCGTGCGACGGCTGGTGCGGACGGACTGAGCGTGACCGCGTCGCCGGAGGTCGCCGAGCCGCTCGCCGAGCTGCTCGACGGGCTCGGACGGACGGGCGTCCCTGCCGATGCGTCGAGCCGGCGCCGCGCCGAGTACGCCTACGACGCTTCCCTCTACCGGGTCCCGCCGCTCGCCGTCGCGTTCCCGCGGGACGCTGACGACGTCGTGGCCGCGGTCGACGTGTGCCGCACGCTCGGCGTCCCGATCACTCCGCGCGGCGGCGGGACGTCCGTCGCCGGCAACGCGGTCGGTCCGGGCCTCGTGCTCGACCTCTCTCGCCGCCTCGACCGCATCGTCGCCGTCGACCCCGAGGCGCGCACGGCGCAGGTCGGTCCGGGCGTCGTGCTCGACGACCTCCAGGCCGTCGCCGGCCGGCACGGGCTGCGCTTCGGCCCCGACCCGTCGACGCACGACCGCTGCACCCTCGGCGGGATGATCGGCAACAACGCGTGCGGGTCGCGGGCGCTCGGCAACGGCCGCACGGTCGACCACGTGCGCGGCCTCGACGTGGTGACGGGTACGGGGGAGCGGCTGCGCGTCGGCGTGGACGCGGACGCCGCGGGACGTCGGCTCACCGAGCGCGCCGCCGCGCTCGTCGGTGCGCATGCCGATGCCGTGCGCGGCCGCCTCGGCCGCTTCCCGCGCCAGGTGTCCGGCTACGGGCTCCACCACCTGCTGCCCGAGCACGGTCACGACCTCGCGCGTGCACTCGTCGGCAGCGAGGGCACGGGCGTGGTCGTCGTCGGTGCGACGCTCGGCCTCGTCGAGGTCCCCCGCGCGACCGTGCTGGTCGTCCTCGGCTACCCCGACATGGCGGCCGCTGCTGACGCCGTCCCGGGGCTGCTCGGCCATCCGCTCGTCGCGCTCGAGGGCCTCGATGCGCGCATCGTCGACGTCGTGCGGCGCACGTCGTCGGCCGTGCCCGAGCTCCCGTCCGGGTCCGGATGGCTGTTCGCCGAGCTGCGCGGCGAGGACCCCGCCGGTGCGGCGGCGGCCGCACGCGCGCTCGTCGCCGACGCTGACGCGCTCGGCGCGAGGGTCGTCACCGATCCGGCCGAGACGCGGGCGCTGTGGCGCATCCGCGAGGCCGGATCGGGCCTCGTGACACGCGCGCACCCGGGCACGGCGCATGCTGGCTGGGAGGACGCGGCCGTGCCGCCGGAGCGGCTCGG
>SKII01000012.1 GCA_007116505.1 Nitriliruptoraceae bacterium | reverse complement strand
GGACGTGGGGTGGACGTGGGGTGGACGTGGGGTGGGGCGAGAGGATGTGCCCTGCGCCCTGACGTCAGCCGACGTCAGCCGACGTCAGCCCACGTCAGGCGACGTCACCGAGGAGCACCCCGGCCATGTCGTCGCTGCGCCAGGCGGCGATGGTGACGTACAGCAGCAGTCCACCGGCCCCCGTCACCGCCGTGACGACGAGCCACACGAGCGCCGTGCCAGCACGCCGCTCGCGCCACGCGATCCACAGCCAGCCCGACACGAGTGCGAGGCCGAGGTCGACGAGCGTGACCCTGCCCCACACCAGCGCGCCGATCTCCGCTCCCTCCGCGCCGAGCGACGCGCCCGTCCCGAGCGCGATGACGATCGTCGCGAGCATCGCCGAGGCTCCGAGCGGCGCGATGACGCGCAGCACGCGGACCGCTGACGACGGGGTCCCGCTCATGGCTGGACCGGCGGGATGACGCCCGGCGGCAGTTGGTCGCGCCCTGCGAGCGGGGACAGCTCGAACTCCTCGCGCCCGATGCGCAGCGGCTCCGTGGGTGTGCCACCGTCGAGGTGGTCACGCACGAGCTCGCCCACGTCCTCGACCGTCACGCCGCCGTACCAGACGTCGTCGGGTGCGACGTAGACGACGGGCCCGACCATGCACGCCTCCACGCAGCCGGAGGCCACGATCTTCACGTCCGTGAGTCCCTGCCTCCCGGTCTCCTCGCGCAGCTCCTCGAACACGCCCGCGGCACCTCGACCCGCGCACGAGCCGCGGGGGTGCGACGCGTCACGCTCGTTGAGGCACACGAACGCGAAGCGCCTCGGCATCCCGCTCCTCGCCATCGTCCACTCCTCACGTCACTCGGTCCGGCTCCACCCGGCCCTGCCGTCACCCGGCCCGCTCCGGCCCTGCCGTCACCCGGCCCGCTCCGACCGTAGCCGTGCATGCAGCTCTCCGAGGTCGGCGAGCGTGATGCCGCGCAGGTCGGTGCGCACCTCCCGGCCGGGGCCCTGCGCGACCGGCCCGCCGTGCGGCACGACGAGGGTGACCATGCCGGCGGACTCCGAGGCGGTGACCCCGGTCGGCGAGTCCTCGACGACGAGGCACTGCTCGGGTGCGACATCGAGCAGCGCTGCGGCGCGCAGGTGGCTCTCGGGCGCGGGCTTGCCCTCCTGGACGTCGTCACCGCAGACGATGGCGTCGAACGTGTCCGCCACGACGTCCTCGCCCTCGAGCGCTTCCGCGAGCAGCGGGACGGTGAACTCCCGCCATGCGGAGGTGACGAGCGCGACATCGGGGCGCTCAGCGTGGTCGGCACGGAGCGTCAGGAGCAACTCCCGCGCGCCGGGCAGCCACGACCAGCCGGACGTGCCCTGCCGGGTACGTCCGCCCGCCCCGTCGGGCTGGGTGATGACCTCGGCGGCGAGCGTCACGAGCCGGGCGACGAGCCGGTCGGGATCCTCACGCTCCGCGGCCGGCCCGTAGACCTCGAGGCTCGCCCGCATGCTGCGTCCGGCGACGCGCTCCCACAGGTCCGCCGGAGCCTCGACACCGAGCTCGTCGGCCAGCTGCAGGTACGCGGCATGCCAGAGCGCACGGGTGTCGAGGAGCGTCCCGTCGAGACCGAGCAGGACGGCCGGCAGCGGTGGTCGGGTCGTGCTCACCCGGTCAGCAGGACGAACGCGGTCAGCGAGTGGCCGACACCCAGCCCCGCCCCCTCGAACCCGGCCTCGAGGTCGCGCAGCCGCTCGGCGAGCACCGGCCCCTCGGTCCCCTCGGCACGGGCGGTGTCGAGCGTCGCGTTCCAGGCGCCGGCGAACGCCGCGTGGAACGCCAGCACGTCGGCCGGCGCGTCGGGGAGCGGCAGGTCGATGCGCAGGGTGGCCGGGTCGACGTCCACGCCGCGCTCGGCGAGCCCGTCGACGAGGTCGCGCAGGCGCGGGAGGTCCGGCGTGTACTCGCCGGTCATCATGTGCCGGCCGACAGCGATCGACCGGTCGACGAGCGTGAGGTCGGCGACCGTCGCTCCGGCCGCACGTGCCGAGCGCTCGATGGTCGCTGCGAGGTCGCTCCCGGACCACGTCGTCATGGGGGTCGACCCGGCGTCGACGTCGGTCGCGAAGAAGCTCATGCGGTAGTCCCAGCGCACCTGGTCCCAGCGCGTCGTCCACTCGAGGGAGTAGCGCCCGAGGACGTCGACGACGAGGAGCGCGCGCCGCGCGTCCCCGGTGCGAGCAGGCCCGAGCGCGACGTCGGTCAGCCGTGTCAGCGAGCGCTCGAGGTCGTCCGGTTCGAGGTGGGAGAACGGCACGCCGGACGACAGCACGAGGTCGTGCGGCCCCGTCTCGGGTGGCGCGCACAGGTCGCCGGCGACGAACGTGAGGCGCGGGTCGGAGGCGAAGCGTGTGCGTGCGACCGCGAGCAGCGACTCGTCGAGGTCGACGCCGGTCGCGCGTCGGAGCGTCATCGTGCCGTCGGTGAGCGCCGGGCTGGTCAGGAGCAGGTCGAGCGAGACCCCGGTCCCGCAGCCGACGTCGAGGACGTCGATGGTCCGCGCAGGGCCACCAGCACCCAGCCCGCGCAGCGCTGCGTCGAGGTGGCGGTGGAACGCCGGCTCCTCCCAGCTGCGCTTCACCCAGTCGCGCCGGGTCTGCGACGTGTAGTGCTGCGCGGCGCCGGCGTAGGCGTCCGGATCGCCCTCGGGTGCGGCGCCGTCAGGTCCCACCGTGTCCGCCTCCGGCCGTGCCCCGGCTCGAGCGGGGGTGTCCTGCGGGGGAGAGGCTATCCACGCTCGCTACCGTCGGACCTCGCGACGACGACCCCGTGTCGCGCCACCTCCGGAGCCGAGATGTCGCGCCCGTCACCCCATGAGTCCCGCCTCGTCCCGCCGGGAGCGGTCCTGCTCGCGCCCGGCGACGACGGTGTCCCCGACGAGCCGACCCTCTCGCGCACCGTCGGTGGCGACGTGCTCGAGCTCGGTCGGCTCCTCGCCGCCGTGGAGCCGCTGCGGGCCGACGACGATGCCACGGTCGTCACCGATGCGGCGGCGGAGACCGTCCGCTTCCTCG
>SKII01000086.1 GCA_007116505.1 Nitriliruptoraceae bacterium | reverse complement strand
CCGCGCGCGGGCTGCTGCTGTCGGAGGAGCAGGTCGCGCGCCTGCTGCGCGAGGGACCGACCCGACCGTCCGCTCCTTCCGCGCAGGCGCGGGAGGCGCTCGCGGACCTCCGCGTCCGTGCCGAGCAGGCGCTCGCCGACGGCGTCGACGTGCGCCTCGCGCGGCTCGCCGACGCGTTCGGGCTCGACGAGCTCGACGAGGAGCTGCTGCTCATCGCGCTCGCCCCCGCGGTCGACGCGCGCTTCGAGACGCTGTACGCCTTCCTCAACGAGGACGTGACACGGCGCAGCGCCACCGTCGGCCTCGCGCTCGCACTGTGCGGTGCGTCACCGCTCGATGCGGACGCGCGTGCACGCTTCGCCCCCGACGCGCCCCTCGGGCTCGGCCTCGTCGAGCTGACCGGCGAGCACCGGGCGCTCATCCACCGCGGCCTCGACGTGCCGGAGCGCGTGGTCGCGTTCCTGCTCGGTGACGACGCGCCGGCCCCCGAGGTGGAGGCGGTGCTGCTCCCGGCCCCGCCGACCGGTGGGCCCGCGGCGCAGCGCATCGGGCGAGCGGTGGCGTCCGGCGCGCGTACGGTCTATGTCCGCGACGTGCACGGTTCCGGTGCCGCGTCGCAGGCCGCCGCCGGCCTCGAGGAGGCCGGGCTCGGCACGCTCAACGTCGACCTGTCGCGCCTGCCCGAGGACGTGGACCTCGCGACGCTCGCGAGGGCGGCGCAGCGCGAGGCGCTCCTGCAGGGCTCCGGCCTCATCGTCGGACCGCTCGAGCGCTTCGACGAGCGCAGTCCCGCGGCGGTCCGCCTGCTGTCGGAGTCGCGCTGCCCGGTCGTGCTGCACGGTCGGCCGGTGTGGGACCCGGAGTGGTCGCGCAGCGTGCCCGCGCTCGTCGACGCCGACCGCATCACGACACGCGAGACCGTCGGCGGCATCGTCGAGGCGCTCGGTGAGGACCTCGGGGACGTCGACGCGGTCGGGGCGATCGGGCTGTTCCGTCTCGCGCCGGCGCAGGTCGAGCGGGCCGCGATCGCCGCCCGCCAGCAGGCCACGATGGAGGACCGCCCGATCGCCGCGGGCGACCTGCAGCGCGGCGGCCGGACGCAGAACGCCGCCGGCCTCGAGCGGCTCGCCCGCCGCATCGAGCCGCGCGCGACCTGGGACGACCTCGTGCTGCCCGATGACGCGATGGACCAGCTGCGCCAGCTCGCCATCCGCTGGCGCCAGCGCGACCGTGTGCTCGACGAGTGGGGGATGGGTCGGGGTGCGACGCGGGGCCGCGGCGTGTCGGCGCTGTTCGCCGGCGACTCGGGTACGGGCAAGACGATGTCCGCGGAGGTGGTCGCCGCAGACCTCGGCCTCGACCTCTACATCATCGAGCTGTCGACCGTCATCGACAAGTACATCGGCGAGACCTCGAAGAACCTCGAGCGCATCTTCAGCCAGGCCGACAAGGTCAACGGCGTGCTGCTGTTCGACGAGGCCGACGCGCTGTTCGGCAAGCGCTCGAGCGTGAGCGACTCGAAGGACCGTCACGCCAACGTCGAGGTCGCCTACCTGCTGCAGCGCATGGAGTCGTTCGACGGCGTCGCGATCCTCACGACCAACCTGTCGTCGAACCTCGACGACGCGTTCGTGCGGCGGCTCGACGCGATCATCGACTTCCCCTCGCCCGATGTCGCGCAGCGCGAGCAGCTGTGGCGCGCGAAGCTCCGTCCGGAGCTGCCGCAGGAGCCGGACCTCGACCTGCGCTTCCTCGCTGACCGCTTCAAGCTGTCCGGCGCGGAGATCCGTAACGTCGTCGTCACCGCCGCGTACCTCGCCGGCGAGGAGGACGCGCCCGTCGGCATGTCGCACCTCGTGCGCGGGCTGCTCGCCGAGCACCGCAAGATGGGCCGCTACCTGCCGGAGGCCGAGCTCGGGCCGTACGCGTCGTTGCTCGGTGCCGGGCAGTCCGCGCATGCGGTGGCCGGAGGGGGTCCGGTCGCCGCTCCGGGTGCTGCCGCTGCGCCGGCGGAGGGCGAGGTCGTCGCACCGCCGCCGGGCACTCCGGTCCCGAGGCGTGCGGTGACGCACCGCAGCGTCGCACGCTGAGCGTGGAGCCGACGACCCTCGTCGCGATCGCCGCCCTCGTGGTGGCTGTCCTCGCCGTGGCGGTCCGCGCCCGCACAGGAGCGGGTGGGCAGGACGGTGCTCGCGACGACGGTGCGGGACGGGGTGGCCAGCGGGCCGCGACGGATCCGACGCCTGCGCGTGAGCAGGAGCCCGCGGCAGGGAGCGGGCGCGAGCCGGAGCCGGGTCCCGCGCCCGAACCCGCGCCGGGTCCCGCGCCCGAACCCGCACCTGCACCTGAGCGTGCACCTGAGCTTCCGGTCCTGCCGCCCCGTCCGGCGCCGGCGCCCACGACCTCGACCACGCTCGGCGCGCTCGCCGCGGGGGCAGGTGACGTCGCGGAGCCCCCAGCGGGGACGGCGAGGCTGCTGCGCACGCTCGCCGATGGCGGTGTGCTCGTGGCGCGTGGTGCGGCGCCCGCAGCGACCGGCGAGCTCGCCTCGTGGCTCCTCGGTGTGGTGGGGGACCGTCCGGTCGTGCGCATCACCCCGCCGGGACGTTCCGACGGAGACGACGCCGCGACGATCGTCCATGCGCCGCTCGCGGCTCGAGCGTCCGCGCAGAGCCTCCCGGCGGCGCTGGTGGCCGTGCTCGACCGCGCGGCGGCCGGCACGGTCGTGCTCGTCGAGCAGGCCGAGGACCACCTGCGCCGTGGCCTCGACGCGGACGCTGTCGCTGCGCTGCGCTCGGTGCGCCCCGATGTGCTCCTCGTCGTCCTCGCCGGGACGCTGCCCGCGGGCGGTGCCGCCGACGATGCGGAGGGCTGGCTGCTCGGTCTCGGCGGTGGCGCGGTGCTGGGCGTCGGAACGGACGTGGACGACCGGGACGACGCACTCGATGATGCGCTGGCCGCGGTCGCCGAGCGCTCCGCGGTCGCCGTCGACGTCATCGAGGCCGTCGCGCACGCCGCCGCCGCGGGCCGCCTGCCGGAGGTCCCGACCCTCGCGGTCCTGCGGCTCGCT
>SKII01000110.1 GCA_007116505.1 Nitriliruptoraceae bacterium | reverse complement strand
CCGGATCGTCGGCGCGTCCGCACTCGACGGTCGCGGCCACGCAGTCGTCGCGCAGCCCCTCCATGAGCGTGTGGCGGGACTGGTCCCACAGCACGACGAGCGGGGTGAACAGCGCGGCGAGCGCGACAGATGACGACGCCTTCGTCGCGACCAGCGCATGGAACGGGTTCTCGCCGGTCGTGTTGTGGAGGTCGACGAGCGCGGCGAGGTCGAGCGCACGCAGGCGCGTGAGCGCCTCCCTCGCTGCGCGGCTCACCGTGTCGTGTCCCGCACCGTCCTCTCCCTCCTCGAACCAGGCGCGGTTCATGTCCGTCTGGTGCGGGAGCATCCGGTGCGCGAAGCCGGGAGGGGCGAGCGCGGCCTCGACGTTCCCGACGAGCAGGTGGAGGTCGTAGGGGAGGGGGGGCAGCTCCGGCAGCACCGTGAGCACCGCGTCGAGCCCGGTGCGCTCGTCCCCGTGCTGGAGGACGACGACGGCACGGGGACGGAGCGCCGCCCGCCCGGGGTCCGGTCGTCCGGGGATGCGTGCGAGCGTCGGGCCGCCGAGCTCGGCGATCAGAGCGTGGGCGTCCAGCCGGAGGAGCTCCGGCGGGAGGGGGTCGAGGAGGCGCAGCGCGCTCACGCGGCGGTCGGCCACGGCCAGCGGTGGACCGGGTCGCCCTCCGCCTGGAGGTCGCGGTACCGGAGCAGCATGCGCTGCAGCGCCGTGCGCCGGTCGTGGTGCAGCTCCTCCTCAGCGAGCGTCGCGAGCTGCCAGGCCGCACCGTTCCGCCCCTCGGAGGCACGCGCGGCGATGACGTCGAGTGCCACACCCGCGTCCTCGCCCGGGATACCGAGCAGCGCGAGCCCGTGCGCGGCGACCTCCACGAGATGGTCGGCGAGCAGCTCCCCGGCCGTGGTCGTGCCCGCGACCCCGGGCCAGCGCAGCGGTGCGGACAGCCCGTGCCGTGCTGCCGACCGCAGGTTCGCCTCCGCGTCGGCGAAGGGCAGGCGCGAGGTCAGCCGCTCGACGTCGTCGCGCAGCCCGGCGACGAGCCCGAGGAACAGCGCCGTGTCGGCGGCCGCATCGACGGCGGACGGGGGAGCGCTGAGCACGCGGTTCTCGATGCGGAGCGTCGGACGGCCTGAGATCGCAGCGTAGACCGGACGGTTCCAGCGCCACACGGTCCCGTTATGCCGCACCAGGCGGGCGAGGGCGAGGTCGTCGTGCTCGCCGTCGTGCTCGCCGTCGTTCGCGTCGTCGCCCGCGCCGTCCGTCTCGCCCTCGGGAGGGACGAGGTCCGCCCGGAAGTGCCGCACGTTCTCGGCGAACAGATCGGCGGGGTCGGTGCTCCAGCCTCCACCGAACCAGACCCGCGGGGGTATGGCCGACGGCGAGGACGGGTCGCGCTCGGCGGAGCTCCGCACGTCGATGAGCTGCTCGAACAGGGGGATGCGCGTCTCGTGCCACAGCCGCCGCCCCAGGAGCAGCGGGGAGTTCGCGCCGACGGCGACCTGCAGGGCGGCGATCGCCTGGGCGGTGTTCCACGCGGCGGGGAAGCCATCGCCAGGGAGGTCGAGGTGGACCTGCAGGCTCGTCGCAGCCGCCTCGAGCGCGATGGAGCGCAGCACCGTGGTGAGCTGCTCGCCACCTGCGTCGCGCCCGTCCACGTCCAGGGTGATGCTCCCGTCACGGGCCGCCATCACGTGCGCGTCGAGGTCGCGGTAGCGGCTGCGGTCGGAGATCGCTCCGGCTACGACGTCCCCCTCCTCGAGCGTCGGCAGGATGCCGATGCTCACCGCCGTCGTGCCGGGGACGGCGGACGAGGCCGCGGCGCGTGCGGATGCGACCATCCGTCGGATCTCGGCGAGCGGATGCGCGGTCAGCGGCACGGGCGGGAGGTTGACCTCGATGTTGAAGCGGGCGAGCTCGGGCTGGACGTCGTGCGGCGCTCGATCGAGGGCGGCCAGCACCTCCGCGTTCACCGGTGACGGTCGGCCGACGTCGTCGACCAGATGCAGCTCGAGCTCGACGCCGACGAGCCCGTCGCCATCGGTGAGCATCCCGCCGTCGACGATCGCCCGGAGCCGTGCGAGATCGTCGTCGAGCCGTGTCACCCGCACCCCGTCCCGACCGTCCTCTCCCGACGGCCGTCCCGTAGCCTGCCACGTGCGGACCGTTCCTGCACGGGGAGCGACGGCCGCGAGCGGCAGGAGGTGCGGCATGGACGCGGTGGAGCGGGAGCGGAGCGACTACGCACGGGGAGCGCTCGATGTCGCCGACGTCGACGTCGACCCGCTGCGGCAGCTCGAGCGCTGGATCGCCGATGCGGTCGATGCGGGCGTCGGCGAGCCGAACGCGATGACGCTCGCGAGCGTCGACGCCGAGGGTCTCCCTGACGCTCGGGTCGTGCTGCTGCGCCGCATCACCGACACGTCGCTCGTGTGGTTCACCGACCGGCGCTCCGCGAAGGGCGTGCAGCTGGGTGCGGTGCCGCACGCGGCGCTCGTGCTGTTCTGGCAGCCGCTCGAGCGGCAGGTCCGGCTGCGTGGTCCGGTGCGTGAGCTCGACGACGAGGAGGGCGATGCCTACTTCGCGTCCCGTCCGCGCGGCAGCAGGCTCTCGGCGTGGGCCAGCCACTAGTCGCAGCCGATCCCGTCACGCGCCGACTACGAGCGCCAGGTCGATGATGTCGAGGCGAGCTTCGACGGTGTCGAGGACGTGCCGCGCCCGCCGTACTGGGGTGGGTACGTGCTCACGCCGGTCCAGGTCGAGCTGTGGCAGGGACGGCGCTCGCGGCGCCATGACCGCCTCCGCTACCGCAGGAGCGGGGACGTGGGCGGCCCGGCCCGCTGGGACATCGAGCGGCTCCAGCCCTGAGGGTCCGGCGGGCGCGTACGCTGTCGCCTCCGCACCATCCCCGGGCGGCGCTCCTGCGCGGCCACTCCTGAGGACCTCCGCCCCGTGAAGCCTGCCCTCGACCCTGCCGCCCTCGTCCCGAGGACGGACCTGCGCAACGTCGCCATCATCGCCCACGTCGACCACGGGAAGACGACGCTGGTCGACGCCATGCTGTGGCAGTCCGGTGCGTTCCGCGCCAACCAGGACATCGCCGAGCGGGTGATGGACTCGAACGACCTCGAGCGTG
>SKII01000101.1 GCA_007116505.1 Nitriliruptoraceae bacterium | reverse complement strand
TGTCGAGGCTCATCCGGTCGTCCGGCATGGCGTCGGCCTCGACGACCTCCGGAGCCGAGTCGCGCGCGAACTCCGCCGCGACGACGAGGTCGTCGGGCAGCAGGACGTCGACGCCACGGGACCGAGCGGCCGCGACGAGCTCGGCGACGACGGGGACGCGGTCCTCCTCGACGCGCGACGTGCCGACGGGCCGTCCCTCCGCGAGCTGGAAGGTCGAGGCCATCGCCCCACCGACCGCGAGCACGTCGACGCGCTCGAGGAGCTGCTCGAGGACGACCAGCTTGTCGCTCACCTTCGCGCCACCGAGCACGGCCACGTACGGGCGCGACGGCCCGTCGCGCAGCGCTCCGAGCACCTCGAGCTCGCGCTCGAGCAGCAGGCCCGCCGCCCCGGGGAGCAGCGCAGGGACCCCGGTGATGGACGCGTGGGCACGGTGAGCGGCTCCGAAGGCGTCGTCGACGTAGCGCTCCGCGAGCGCGGCGAGCCGCTCCGCGAGCTCGGCCTCGCCCTTCGTCTCACCGGGCTCCCAGCGCAGGTTCTCGAGGAGCAGAACCTCGCCGGGCCGCAGAGCCTCCGCGCGAGCGACGGCGTCGGGCCCGACGACGTCGCTCGCAGCTGCGACGTCCTCGCCGAGGAGCTCGGCCAGCCGGAGCGCGACCGGTGCCATGGAGGTGGCCGGGTCGCCGTGCTCCGCCGGGCGTCCGAGGTGCGACGCGACGATCACGGCCGCCCCACGCTGCAGGAGCTCGCGGATGGTCGCGCACGAGGCAGCGATGCGGAGGTCGTCGGTGACGACGCCGTCGCGGACGGGCGCGTTCAGGTCCGAGCGGACGAGGACCCTGCGGCCCTCCACGTCGAGGTCCGCGAGGCGCAGGACGCCCGCGAGGTCAGCGCCTGTCACAGCTTCCCGGCGACGAGCGCGGTGAGCTGCGCGAGGCGGACCGAGTAGCCCCACTCGTTGTCGTACCAGCCGAGGACCTTCACCAGCCGACCGCTCGCCATCGTCGCGAGGGAGTCGAACACGCACGAGTGCGGGTTGCCGACGATGTCGATCGAGACGATCGGGTCCTCGCAGTACTCGAGGATGCCCTTGAGCGGGCCCTCCGCGGCTGCACGCATGGCGGCGTTGATCTCGTCGACGGTGACCTCGCGCTCGAGGACGAGCGAGAGGTCGGTCACGGAGCCATCGGGGATGGGGACGCGCAGCGCCATGCCGTCGAGGCGGCCCTTCAGCTCGGGTAGCGCGAGGGCGGCGGCCTTCGCCGCACCTGTCGTCGTCGGGACGATGGAGACCGCGGCGGCGCGTGCACGGCGCAGGTCCTCATGCGGCGCGTCATGGATGCGCTGGTCGCCCGTGTAGGCGTGGATGGTCGTCATGAGGCCCTGAGCGATGCCGAACGTCTCGTGGAGCACCTTCGCCATCGGGACGACGGAGTTCGTCGTGCACGACGCGTTCGAGATGACGTGGTGCGCCGCCGGGTCGTAGTCACCCTCGTTGGCACCCATCACGATGGTGATGTCCTCGTCCTTCGCGGGCGCCGAGATGATGACCTTGCGGGCACCGGCCTCGAGGTGCTTCGCGGCCTTGTCGCGGGCCGTGAAGAACCCGGTGGACTCGACAACGACGTCGACACCCAGGTCGCCCCACGGCAGCGTCGCGGGGTCACGCTCGGAGAGGACCGTGATCGGCGTGCCGTCCACGATGATGCTCGTCCCCTCGACGCGGATCTCGCCGGGGAAACGGCCGTGCACGCTGTCGTACTTCGTGAGGTGGCCGAGCGTCACAGGGTCGGTGAGGTCGTTGACGGCGACGACCTCGACGTCGAGGTCGTACTTGCGGATGGCGCGCAGCAGGTTGCGGCCGATCCGTCCGAAGCCGTTGATCGCGATCCGGGTCGTCACCGTTGCTCCTCCTCGTCACGGCGCAGCGTCGTCGCTGGCGCACCGCTGCTCACGCCCGCTCACGTCGCTCGCTCACGTCGCTCACGGTCCTCCGACGCTACCAGAGCGGTCCTCGCCGACCCCGGTCGAAGGACCCTCGACGACCTGCCGTGCGACCTCCTCGACGCGCCGCAGGCGCCGATGGAGGGTGGTGCGAGGCACGCCGAGGAGCTCGGCGAGCTCGGGGACGCTGGCGCTCGGGTTCGCGAGCCTGGCGAGCGCGACCTCGCGCAGGTCGCCGGCGAACGCCCCCCAGCCGTCGCGGGCGACGGCGAGCTCGATGGCATCGATCTGTGCGCCGGCGCTCCGGGCGATCCGGGCGAGGTTCGCGGCGTCCGCGTTCGCGAGCCGGTTGGCCTCGCCCCGGAGCTGCCGACGCAGGCGACGGTCGTCGAAGGTGAGGAAGGCTCGTGTCGCCCCGAGGGCGGCGAGCAGGTCGGCGACGCCGTCACCGGACTTGAGCACGATGCGCGACCGCTGCGGGTCGTGGTGGGCCCGCCCTCCCGGGACGCTCTGCTCCAGCGCGGCCATCACGAGCGGCGCGACGCGGGTGCGCACACCCCCGAGCTCGACGTGCACTGGACGTTCGGGGGCGGAGAACGATCCTGTGACGAGCGCGACACCTCGCAGCAGGGCGGCCGTCTCCACGTCGCCTCCGTCCGGGTCGCGCACCTCGGGGGCGGGCCGCGGTCCTCTCCCGGCCTCGCGGGCGCGGACCGTCGCGACGGGGAGGGCGACCCGGTACGCGGGACCATGCGGTCGCCCATCGGGCGTGGTGATGGCGGTCAGGCGCGGTCGCAGGCCGAGCGCTCGCTGGACGAGCGCGAGACCGCGACGGGCGACAGCGCTCGACGGTACGTCGAGGACGAGGTCCTCCCCCTCGCACAGCTCGGCGAGCGGCAGGTCCCCCGGCCGCAGACCGGCGAGCCGGGGCGCGCTGAGGCCACCTCGTCCGCCGACGACGAGCAGCATCCCCGCGAGCTCCGCGCGCGCCTCGCGCTCCGAGGGGAGCGGCAGCGAGGCGAGCTCGAGCCGCACCGCGGAGGTGAACCCGCCGTCCTCGCTCACCCGTCGCGCCCGGACCGCGTGGAGCTCCCCACCGGTCCGGCCGCGAGGAGCTCACCGATGGCCTCCGAGAGCGCCCGCGGATCGTGCCCGTCGAGCTCCTCGCCGAGGTCGCGGCCGATGACCTCGC
>SKII01000123.1 GCA_007116505.1 Nitriliruptoraceae bacterium | reverse complement strand
GTCCTGCTCGAGCAGCTGCGCACCTACGGCGAGCCGGCCCGCGACCCGCACGCCCGCGTCGTCTCGGTCGCCTACCTCGCGCTGTCCGCGCGGCCGCTCACCCCGTCGGCCACACGGCGCACCACGGTCGTCCCGGCCGCCGACGCCGCGGCCTGGCCGGCGGAGCGCTACGCCTACGACCATGCGGCGATGGTCTCCGACGGCCTCGAGCGGCTGCGGGCGAAGCTCGAGTACACGTCGCTCGCCACGGCGCTGCTCGAGGAGCCGTTCACCCTCGGCGAGCTGCGCCGCGTCTACGAGGCGGTCTGGGACGTCGAGCTCGACCCGGCGAACTTCCGCCGCAAGGTCGTGTCGACGCCGGGCTTCGTGCGCCCCTCGGAGGGCACCGCGCGACCCGGGCCGAGCGGCGGGCGCCCCGCACGGCGCTACCACGGGGGCGGTGCGACGCGGCTGCACCCCGCGATGCTCCGCGACCGCTGAACGGCCGGATCGCTGAGCGGCCGGACCCCCACCTAGGCTGCTCGCGGACGAGGAGATGACGATGCGGGTCACCAACGCGGCGCACGACGCACGGCTCGATCCCGGCATGGTCCGCCAGCGGGAGCTCGTGGAGCGGGCCGAGCAGGACGGTGCGGCGCAGGCGGGCTGGAAGGCGGGGCTCGGCACAGCGGAGTGGCGCGCCCGCCTCGGACTCGATGCGCCCCTCGTCGGCTTCCTGCTCGACCGCACCGAGCTCGCCGCCGGTTCGCCGGTCGCGATCGGGGACTGGAGGAACCCGCGCGCGGAGGCGGAGGTCGCGGTCCGGCTCGGCGAGGACGTGCCGGACGGCGCGACCGCGTCGCAGGCCCTCGCCGCCGTCGCAGGTGTCGCCCCCGCCATCGAGCTCGTCGACACCTATCCGGCTCCCGAGGACCCCGTCGAGATCCTCGCGTGCGGCGTCTACCACCGCCACTGGCTGACCGGCTCCTTCCTCGTCACCGACGACGTCGAGGCGCTGCTCGTCGGCCTCGTCGGCCACGTGACGGTGATGGGCACGCGGCTCGACCCGGTCATCGACGTGCAGGCCGCGACCGGAGGCGCCGGCGACGTGCTCGCGGAGATCGCCCGCATCGGCGCGCGCCACGGCCGCGGCCTCCGAGCGGGCGACGTCGTGATCCTCGGCTCGATCGTCCCGCCGGCGTCGGTCGCACCAGGCGGCACGTTCCGCTTCGAGCTCGGCGACCATCCCGCGCTCGAGGTCGCCTTCACCGACAGCTAGGCGTCCGCGCCGCCACCCTGAGCCGCGCCGCCACCCTGAGCCGCCGCGTCGACCGCCCGCCGGTGCTCGGCCGCGTAGCCGAGGTAGGTGGCGGTCGTCGCCGCGATGGTGCGGCGCTCCTCCTCCGAGACCTCCCGCCGCACGACCGCCGGCACGCCGGCCACGAGCGAGCCGGGAGGGACGACCATCCCCGGACGCACGACGGCGCCCGCGGCGACGAGGGAGCCGGCACCGACGTGCGCCCCGTTGAGCACGGTGGCCCGCATCCCGACGAGCACGCCCTCCTCGAGCGTCGCGCCGTGCACGACCGCACCGTGGCCGAGCGAGCAGCGGTCCCCGACCGAGGTCGGGAACCCCGGATCGGCGTGGAGGATGCAGCCGTCCTGCACGTTGACGTCCCGGCCGAGGACGATCGGACCACCGTCGGCCCGCAGCACGCACCCGTACCACACGCTCGTTCCGGCCCCCAGGGTGACCGCACCGACGATGACCGCACCGGGTGCGAGGAACGCGGCGCCGGAGACGTCGGGGACACGACCGTCGAGCGGCACGACGAGGGCACGAGCGTGATCACCGGCAGCGCCCATCGTCCCGGTCCCTCCCCCCGCACCTCCGCGGCCAGCAGCGTAACGGGCGCGGATTACGCTGCCCGAGCGCCGGCCGACCGCCGGCGGAGCGCGACGGGGAGGGCGACGGTGGGCTGCACGATCGACGTGGAGGACCTGCGCCGCGCCATCGACGCGGGCGAGCCGGTGCTGGTGCTCGATGCTCGCAACGACTCGAGCGACCCGACCGCACCGCGCCGTCGCTGGCTCGAGGGCCGCATCCCCGGGGCGGTGCACCTCGACATGGGGACCGTCGTGTCCGGGCCGGCCCGACCCGACGGCTCGGGAGGTCGCAACCCGATGCCGACACCGGCGGCGTTCCTCGCAGGCCTGAACGCCGTGGGAGCGCACACGGGCATGCGCCTCGTCGCCTGCGACGAGCGGATGGAGGGCGTCGCCGCGCGCGTGTGGTGGATCGCGCGCGAGCTCGGCATCGACGTCGAGGTCCTCGAGGGTGGGCTCGCCGCGTGGCGTGCCGCCGGAGGTCCGGTGGAGACGGGTGAGCCCGGACCGGACGCGGCCCCGGCTCCGGGTGACCTGCCCCTGCCCGACGGCATCGACGCGGACGTGCCCGTCGGATCGGACGGGCGCGGGACCGTCACGCCGGCGCAGCTCGCCGAGCCCTTGCCCGGGCTCCTGCTCGTCGACGTCCGGGCGCCGGCGCGCTACCGCGGGGACGAGGAGCCGCTCGACGCCGTCGGTGGCCACATCCCCGGTGCTGTCAACGTCCCCAACGTCGACGCGGAGGGTCGCGCGCCCCCGCCCGACGTGCTCGCGGGGCTCGCGGCGCACGACGGCCCCGTCGTCGCGTCCTGCGGCTCGGGCGTCAGCGCCTGCCTGATGCTGCTGCGTCTCGCGGAGTCGGGCCGCGAGGACGCGCTCCTCTACCCCGGGTCGTGGTCGGAGTGGGTCGCCCTCGGCCTTCCCGTCGCGACGGGCGAGGAGCGCTAGGCGCCCTCAGCCGCGCCCTGCCAGCCGTCCGCGAGCAGCCGCAGCAGCCCCGCCTCGTCGAGCACCGGCACGCCGAGCTGCTCGGCCTTCGCGACCTTCGACCCCGGAGACGCGCCGGCGACGACCACCGTCGTGCGTCCCGACACGCTCCCGACGACCTTCGCCCCGCGCGCCTCGAGCGCCGCGTGCGCCTCGTCACGCGTGAAGCCGTCGAGGGTCCCCGTGACGACCACGGTCACACCGGCCAGCAGCGCCGCGTCGACCCCCTCCCCGCCCTCACCCGACGCACCCGGCGCCCCCGCCGACCCCGGAGCGCCGGCGGACGCCACCGGGGTGACACCGAGCTCCGCGAGG
>SKII01000157.1 GCA_007116505.1 Nitriliruptoraceae bacterium | reverse complement strand
CCGTCGCTGATGCCGTCGCTGGTGCGACCACTCCACGGCCCGGGACGGTAGTCGCCTACCCTCCCGCGCCATGCCGTCCCGCCTCGCCTCCCTCCTCGTGCTGCTGTCGTCCGCCGCCGTGCTCGTCCTCGAGCTGCTCGCGGCGCGGCTGCTCATCCCCTACGTCGGCAACACCATCGAGACGTACACGGCGATCATCGGGGTGGTGCTCGGCGGCATCGCGCTCGGCACGTGGCTCGGAGGGCGAGCGGCGGACCGCGCCGAGCCGCGCCGGCTGATCGCGCCGCTGCTGGTCGTCGGCGGGGCGCTCGCGGCGCTCACCGTCCCCATCGTCGACGTGCTCGGTGTCGGGCTGCGAGGGACGGGCCCGGCGACCGCGATGATCCTCGCGACGCTCGCGGTGCTCGTCCCCGCGGCGGTGCTCTCGGCGGTGACGCCCGTCGTGATCAAGCTGCAGCTCGACTCGCTCGACCGCACCGGGAGCGTCGTCGGACGTCTCTCCGCGCTCGCGACGGTCGGCGGCATCGGCGGCACGTTCCTCACGGGCTTCGTGCTCGTCCGGCTGTTCCCGACGCGCGCGACGATCACGGTGCTCGCGGTGCTGCTCGTCGCCGGTGGTCTCGCGGTCGCCCTCGTGCTCGCACGCGGTGCGCGTGGTGCGCGTCGTGCGCGTGGTCGTGACGCGAGCGCTGACGGACGCGCGTTCGGCCGGATCGGTGCTGACGGCTCGGCGCCGCTGCTCGGTGTCGCGCCGGTCGTCATCGCGGCGCTCGCCATCGGCGCGTCGCTCACCACCGACGGTCCGTGCGAGGAGGAGGCGGCCTACTTCTGCATCGCGGTGCGCGAGGACGCCGAGCGCACGACCGGCAGGGTGCTCTGGCTCGACACGCTGCCGCACAGCCACGTCGACCTCGCCGATCCCACGGTGCTCGCGTTCACCTACACCGCGTGGTACGGCGACGCGATTGGAGCGGTCGCGCCCGACGGTCGTCCGCTCCGGGCGCTGCACATCGGCGCAGGCGGCCTCACGATGCCCCGCTACCTGCGCAGCGAGCATCCCGGCTCCGAGCAGCTCGTGCTCGAGCTCGACCCGCTCGTCGTCGACGTCGCCGAGCGGCGGCTCGGCTTCACGCCGGACGACGACGTGCGCATCGTCACCGGCGACGCGCGTCGGACCGTGACCGCCCTCGCGCGCGCGGCCCGTGCCGGCGACGTACCCGACCCGGGACCGTTCGACCTCGTCATCGGTGACGCGTTCGGTGGGGTCGCGGTGCCGTGGCACCTGACGACGCGCGAGTTCACCGCCGACCTGCACGCGCTCATGGCGCCCGGTGGCGTCTACCTCCTCAACGTGATCGACCATGACGAGCGCGGGTTCCTCCGCGCCGAGGTCGCGACCATCGCCGACGTGTTCGCGCACGTCGCCGTCATCGAGCGCGGCGAGGGTCAGGGCGGGAACCACGTCGTGGTCGCCTCCGACGCGCCGATCCCCGTCGACGCGATCGTGTCGCGGAACCGCCTGCGCGCCCGCACCGACGTCGTGACGACGGGCGCGGCCCTCACGGAGCTCCTCGCCGGTGCCGCCGTGCTGACCGACGACCGTGCGCCGGTCGACCAGCTCCTCACCCCGAGGCCCACCGCAGGTGCACGATGAGCGCGACGACGGAGCCTGACGTGCAGCCCGATCCGGACGAGGTCCCCCCGCGCCGGCTCCTCCGCGAGACGCTGCGCCTCATCGCGCACCACGCCTCGGACCAGCGGGCCGCGTCCGTCGTCGCGATCGTCGGGGCGATCTCGTTCGCGTCGACGATCATCGCCGCCGCATGGGTCATCGGGTGGGTCACGGACCGCCTCATCCTCCCCGCGCTCGCCGACGCCGGGACCGAGGGCGTCACCATCGGCACGGCTGCGGCGGTCATCGGTGGCGTCGCCCTGTGGAAGTCGCTCAGCATCATCCTGCGCCGTGGCGGCGCGACCTGGTGGCAGCTCCGCGCCGAGCAGGGTCTGCGCCGCGACATGGTCACCCACCAGCTCGGCCTGTCGCTGCGCTGGTACGCGTCGCGCGGCGTCGGCGACCTGCTCTCGGTGTCGGGCAACGACACGAAGCAGTCGACGGGGCTGCTCGCCCCGCTGCCGTTCGCCGTCGGCGCGGTGTTCCTCCTGTTCGGCTCGATGACGCTCATCCTCACGATCGACGTGTGGCTCGGGCTCATCGCCGGGGTCGTGATGGTGCTCGTCGTCGTCATCGACTCGATCGGGAGCCACTACGCGTTCCAGAAGATGGAGCTGGTGCAGCACAACCTCGGCCGCCTCTCCACCGTCGCCCACGAGAGCTTCGACGGGGCGCTCACCGTCCGGGCGCTGGGTCGGGAGCGTGAGGAGTCCGCGCGGTTCGGTGCGACGTCGGAGGCGCTGCGCGACGCCATCGTGCGACTCGGCCGCTCCTGGACCGCCTTCCGCGCGGTCACGGACCTCGGACCGACGCTCGGCACCATCGGGATCCTCACGCTCGCGACCGTGCGTGCGGCCGGCGGTCACGTCGCGCCCGGCGACCTCGTCACCATCGCCTACCTGCTGTCGCTGCTGACCGTGCCGACCCGCCTCATCGGCTACCTCGTGTGGGACTCCGCGCGCTCGGTGGCCGGCTGGCGGCGCGTGCGGCGGGTCCTCGACGTGACCGACCGGCTCGCGCACGGCGACCGGCCTGCGTCGGGACGCGAAGGAGGCGCGGCCGTCCGGGTCGAGGGCGTGAGGTTCGCCTACGCACCGGACCAGACGATCCTCGACGGTGTCGACCTCGACCTGGAGCCCGGCCGCACGTACGCGGTGGTCGGTCCGACGGGGAGCGGGAAGTCGACGCTCGCGCGGCTGCTCGCACGCCTGTGGGACCCCGACGAGGGCCGCATCCTGCTCGACGAGGTCGACGTGCGCGAGCTCGCGCGTGGCGTCGTCCCGTCCGAGGTCGCCTACGTGCCGCAGGAGCCGTTCCTGTTCGACGACACCGTGCACGGCAACATCACGCTCGGCGACCCCGACATCGACGACGCGCGGGTGGAGCGCGCCGTGCGCCTCGCGCGGCTCGACGAGGTCATCGCCGGGCTGCCCGACGGCCTCGCGACGCGCATCGGTGAACGGGGCGCGACGCTCTCCGGCGGCCAGCAGCAGCGCCTCGG
>SKII01000075.1 GCA_007116505.1 Nitriliruptoraceae bacterium | reverse complement strand
GACGGACAGGACGGGCGGGACACGGTGCGCATCGCGGGGCTCGGAGCACGGCCACCTGCGGCTGACGACGTCGCGACGGCCCTTGCGGGCGCTGCAGCGCTGCTCGGGCAGCGTCCGGCGATCACGGCGCTCACCCTGTCCGGGCGCCGTGAGCAGGGCTTCGCTTCCCTCGCCGGATGGGTCGCCAAGGGCGCGAACCTGCTCAGCGCCGAGCTCGACGTCGGCCCCGGCGACCGGGTCGGGCTCGCCGGGCCTCCCGGCTGGCCGCTCGCGGCGGTCGCGCTGTCGGCCTGGTGGGTCGGGGCGACGGTCGTGCCGGCGGCGTCGACGACCTCGGGCACGCTCGCCGTCGCGGTCCTCCACGTCGCCGCGCACGACGCGGCGGCCCGGCTCGGCAGCACCGAGCGCTTCGTCATCGGCGACGCGCTCGACGGGACGGGCGAACCGACCGGACCACTCGCGGGACTCGAGCAGTGGGCCGACGCCGTCACCCCCCACGGCGACCGACCGCCGCCGCCTGCACGCGACGGAGACCTCGTCGCCCTCGCCGGCGGGACGGACGGCGCGGAGCACTCGCAGCGAGCGCTGCTCTCCGAGCAGGCCGTGGCGGGCGAGGCGGGTGGGACGGCCGGCGACGCGGGTGGCGCGGGTGGCGCGCTCGGGATCGTGCGCGTCGCGGACGAGGACGTGCTCGCCCGGAGCGATGCGGCCGCCCTGCTGGCGACGCTCGCACTCAGGCCGCTCGTGACCGGTGCGGCGACGGTCGTGCTCGACCGCGACGACGCGGACCGCGAGACGCACGCCACCGCAGAGCGCGTGCGGCACTGGTACGCCTGAGGGCTACGGGGCAGCTACGACCGCTCAGACCCCTGCGGCGTCGGGGCTCAGCGCGTAGAGGTCGTCCGCCCCCGCAGCGACGACGGGTGCGAGGCCGTGGACGACGGGCAGGATGCGGGTGACCAGGACGCGGGCCCGCAGCGTGCGCGCGGCGAGCAGCTCGTCACCCGACGTGTCGCCGCCGACCGCAGCGGCCTGGGCAGCGACGTGGGCCGCGGCGACCCCCCGCACGATGAGGCCCGTCGCGACGACGGTGCTGAGCAGCCGCAGGTACGGCGTGGCCCCGGCCAGCACGTCGAGCGGCCGGTCGCCGCGCTCGAGCAGCAGCGCCGTGACGTCACGCGCCACACCGATGGCGTCCGAGAGGGGTGCAGCGAGGTCCGCGACCGCGGTCGGAAGCGATGCGGGTGCGAGCTCGTCGAGCAGCGCGAGGACGGTCGCGCCGCCGTCCGAGGCGAGCTTGCGCGCGACGAGGTCGATGGCCTGGATGCCGTTCGTCCCCTCGTAGATCGGAGCGATGCGCGCGTCACGCAGATGCTGCGCGACACCGGTCTCCTCGACGTAGCCCATGCCGCCGAAGACCTGCAGGGCGGTGGAGGTCAGCTCGACACCGAGGTCGGTGCACCACGACTTCGACAGCGGGGTCAGCAGGTCCGCGAGCCGCTGGGCGTGGTCACGCGCCTCGTCGTCGGGCGCGTGCAGCGCGAGGTCGAGCGCACGGGCGTTCTCGTAGCAGAGCGCCCGCATCGCGTCGATGGTGGCGCGGGTCTCGAGCAGCATGCGTCGGACGTCGGGATGGTCGACGATCGGCGACTGCACGCCTGGCGCCGCGCCCGGAGCGCGACCCTGCAGCCGCTCACGCGCGTAGGCCTCCGCGTGCTGCGCGGCGCGCTCCGCGATCGCGAGCCCCTGCAGACCGACCCCGAGCCGCGCATCGTTCATCATCGTGAACATCTGCCGCATACCGTCGTGCGGCTCGCCGACCAGCTCGGCGACCGCACCCTCGCCGCCCTCGCCGAACGCCATCACGCAGGTCGGCGAGGCGTGGATGCCGAGCTTGTGCTCCAGCGAGACGACCTGCACGTCGTTGCGCTCCCCGAGCGTCCCGTCCGCACCGACCAGCAGCTTCGGCACGATGAACAGCGAGATGCCCTTCGTGCCGGGCGGCGCATCAGGGAGCCGCGCGAGCACGAGGTGCACGATCTGCTCGCTCAGGTCATGGTCGCCGTAGGTGATGTAGATCTTCTGGCCGGTGACGCGGTAGGTGCCGTCGCCGGCCGGGACCGCACGCGCCGTCACCGCGCCGACGTCGGAGCCCGCCTGCGGCTCGGTGAGGTTCATCGTGCCGGCCCACTCGCCGGTCACCATGCGCGGCAGGTAGCGCGCCTGCTGCTCGGGTGAGGCGTGGTGGGTGAGCAGGTGCACCGCGCCGGTGGTGAGCAGCGGGTTGAGCGAGAACGCCATGTTGGCGCTCGTGATCAGCTCCTTCACCGCGGTCGCGGCGAGCAGCGGGAAGCCACCACCGCCGTGCTCCTCGGGGTGCTGCATCGCACCCCATCCGGACGCGACGTAGCGCGCGTACGCGGTGTGGAAGCTCGCCGGCGTGACGACCCCACCGTCGACGATCCGCGCACCCTCACGGTCACCGTCACGGTTCGTCGGTGCGACGACCTCCTCGGCGAAGCGTCCCGCCTGCTCGAGGAGCGCCGCGAGCGTCTCGTCGTCGGCGTCGACGAGACCCGGCAGCCCGTGCAGGGATGCGAGGGGCACGACATGGGTGAGCGTGAACCCGATGTCGTCGAGGGGAGCGCGGTAGCCGTCCATGGCGCGAGGCTACCCGCGGCCGGCCAGCCGGTCCCGGACCCCGTCGAGGTCGAGCCGGTGCCTCCCGAAGCGTGCGCGGTGCAGGACCGACAGCGTCGCACGAGGTCCGTCGAGCCCCGGACCCCGGTCGATGCCGGCGCGACCCAGCCCGGGCCATCCTGCGGGGAGCGTCGACCACACCTCGAGGACGGGCACGAGCCGCACGGGCGTCCCGTCGGGAAGCGTGAGCGGCGCCTCGAGCCCGCCGGTCGCGAGCTGTCCGGCGACACGCCGCAGCGCGCCGGTGGCCGCTTCGACCGCGCCGTCCGGCACGCCGTAGAGCTCGAGGTCGGGGACCCCGAGCCGCGCGGCACCATGGGTGAGGACCCAGCCGGGAGTGCGTCCGTCCTGCGGCTCGGCGGCGACGACCGTCGCGACCGCATCGTCGGGGTCGACGACGCCGGCGGCGAGCCGTGTCAGCCACGGCACGTCCCGGACCGTGCGGGCGGACAGGTCGCGCACGCTGCGGACCCGCCCCG
>SKII01000128.1 GCA_007116505.1 Nitriliruptoraceae bacterium | reverse complement strand
GGCTGCGGGCGCGGCGACGCCGGTCATCCCGCTGGTCGCAGCCCTGCGCCGCGCGGGCGCGGACGGTGCGGACCTGTCGGCGCTCCACCGCGGCGCGACCAGCCAGGACGTCATCGACACGGCCGTCGCGCTGCAGGTCCGCGACGCGCTGGTGCGGCTCGAGGAGCTGCTGCTCCGGGTCGGAGACCGCTGCGCAGCGCTCGCCGAGGCGCACGCCGACGACGTGATGGCGGGCCGCACGATCGTCCAGCAGGCCGTCCCGATCACGTTCGGGCTCAAGGCGGCACGCTGGCTCGCCGCCGTCGACCGGCGCATCGAGGTGCTGCGCGGCGTCCGGACCGACCAGGCCTGCGTGCAGCTCGGTGGCGCGGCCGGGACGGCAGGGACCTACGGCGACCGTGGGCTCGAGGTCGCCCATGCCCTCGCGCAGGAGCTCGACCTGCCTGTGCCGCTGCTCCCCCGCCACGGCGAGCGGGATCACATGGCCGACCTCGCCGGTGCGCTCGGCGCCGTCGCGGGGACCGTGGGCAGCATCGCCCTCGACCTCGTGCTGCTCGCGCAGACGGAGGTGTCGGAGGTCGCCTTCGTGGGGGACGGTCCGACGTCGTCGACGATGCCGCAGAAGCGCAACCCTGTCGACGCGGTCGCCGCCCGCGCGGCGGCGAGTCTCGCCGCGTCCAGCGCCGCGGGCCTGATGACGAGCACCGGAGCGCACGAGCTCGAGCGAGCGACCGGTGCGTGGCAGTCGGAGTGGGTGGAGGTCCCGACGCTGCTCGTGCGGACCGCAGGTGCGACGCTGCGGCTCGCCGACGCGCTCGACGCGCTCCGCCCTGACGTCGCACGGATGCGCGCGAACCTCGACCTGGGGCTCGGGCTGACGGGGACCGAGGCGCTGCGCGACGCGCTCGCGATGCGGACCGGACCCGAGGAGGCCTCGCGCATCGCGGCTGCCGCGGCACGGGCCGCGCAGGCGGAGGGGCGCGTGCTGCGCGATGCGGCACTGGCGCAGCCCGAGGCGGTCGCCGCGCTCGGGGAGGACGGCGTGCGCGCCGCCACCGACCCGGCGACCACGCTCGGCCTCGTACCCGCGCTCGTCGGACGAGCCCTCGACCACCACCGGAGGGTGCGGGGCGACGCCGACGGGACGGACCGGCGGTGACCGACGCCCTGCTGCGTGTCGTGCGCGAGGGACTGACGACGTACGACCTCTCCCGCCCCTACCTCCCGGGGATGCCGCAGTCCCCCAACCATCCGCCGTTCCAGCAGGACACGCCGCGCTGGCACGGCGACGCCGTGCGGGAGGACGGCGGATCGTCGGCGAACGACCTGCTGCAGCTCGGCACCCACGTCGGCACGCACATCGACGCGGTCGGGCACGTGTCGCAGGACGGGCGCCTCCACGGCGGGGCCCCTGCCGACCGCGCGAGCTCCGAGGGTCTCCCCGACCACGGGATCCACACGTTCGCACCGGGGCTCGTCCGGGGCATCCTCCTCGACGTCCCCGCCGCCCTCGGTGTCGAGGGGTGCGCCGCCGGGGAGGAGATCGGGCCGGCCGAGCTGGACGCGGCCCTCCGGCTCTCCGGCATCGATCCGGAGCCCGGTGACGTGCTGCTCGTCCGCTCAGGGTGGGGCGCACGCTGGGACGAGGGCGACGGCTACGTGGGGTTCGCCTCGGGCGTCCCCGGCGTCGCGGAGACCGGCGCACGCTGGCTGGCCGGGCACCGGCCGCGTGCGGTCGGCGCGGACACGATCGCGTTCGAGCGCCTCGAACCGGGGCGGGGCCATGCGCTGCTCCCTGCGCACCGTGTCCTGCTCGTCGAGGAGGGCATCAACATCATCGAGACGCTCGACCTCGAGGCGCTCGCGCGCGACGGCGTGCGGGAGTTCACGCTCGTGCTCGCCCACCTGCCGCTCGTCGGTGCGACCGGTGCACCGGTGCGCCCGCTCGCACTCGTCGCCGCGCAGGGCGGGGAGGCTCGGACCGACGGTCAGGCGACGTCGAAGCGGTAGACGATGCGGTACTCGTGCACCGCATCGGGCTCGAGGACGATCGAGGGCCACTCCGGACGGTGCAGGCTGTCGGGCGCGTGCTGCGGCTCGAGGCACACGGCACCATGGGCGGGGAACACGACGCCTCCCCTCCCCGTCGCGCGGCCGAGGCGGTTGCCCGTGTAGACCTGCAGGCACGGCTGGTCGCTCGCGAGGACCATCCGGCGGCCGCTCGCCGGGTCGTGGAGCACGGCGACGGCACGCAGCGTGCCCGCCTCGCCGGTGAGCCGCAGGTTGTGGTCGTAGCCCCCACCGAGTCCGGCGGCCTCTACCGCCGCGACACCGTCGCCGAGCCGGACCGGGGCACGCAGGTCGAACGGCCCTCCGTCGACGGTGAGGAGCTCGCCCGTGGGGATGAGCGCCGGGTCGACCGGGGTCCAGCGATCGGCCGCCACCTCCAGCATGTGGTCGAGGACGGTCACGCCCGTCTCACCGGCCAGGTTGAAGTAGGCGTGCTGGGTCATGTTGACCGGAGTGCGCCGGTCCGTCGTCGCCCGGTAGAGGATCGACAGCGTCGACGCCTGCACCCGGTACTCGGCCTCGACCGTGAGCGTCCCCGGGTAACCCGCCGAGCCGTCGGGCGAGACGTGCCGGAGGAGCACACGGTCGGGCCCCGCCTCGACGACGTCCCACAGCATGCGGTCGAAGGACGTCCGGCGGCCACCATGCAGGTGGTTCTCCCCCTCGTTCGCGTCGAGATGGTGCTCGACGCCGTCGAGGACGAACCGGGCGCCGGCGGTGCGGTTCGCGACGCGTCCGACCGTCGCCCCCATGAAGGGGTTGTTCGTCACGGTCTCGTAGCCGGTGACGTCGTCGAAGCCGAGCACCACCCCTGCGGAGGACCCGTCACGGTCGGGCACCTCGACGCTGACGAGCGTCGCGCCATAGTCGCAGACGGTCGCGACGATGCCGGCGGCCCGGAGCGTGAGCAGCCGCGCCGGACGCCCGTCCTCGAGCATCCCGAACGGGCGGGCGTCGACACGCGAGGTGTCCGGCCGCGATGCGGCCGAGGTGTCGGTCACCGTCAGGCCACGGAGGCGGCGCGGATCGCCGCGATGGAACCGTCGAGCGTCGCGTCGAACGTCGCGTCGTCCATCCCTGCCGCGAGCCCGTCGACGAGCGCGCGCGAGAACGAGGCGATGACGCCCGGGTTACGGGCGAGCCGTG
>SKII01000147.1 GCA_007116505.1 Nitriliruptoraceae bacterium | reverse complement strand
CGCCGCGGCGTGCATCAGGCTCGGGCGTGCGACGCGGAAGGGGAGCGGGTCGACGGGCGGCGGCGTGCCGGTGATGCCTGCGCGGACCAGCTGCCCGGTCGCCGGCGCGAGGCCGATGCCGGCCCCCTCGTGGCCGGTCGCATGCCACAGCCCCCGCACGTCCGGGTCCTCGCCGACGATCGGCAGGTGGTCGGGGACCCACGGCCGCAGCCCCGTGTAGACGCGCAGCAGGTCGACGTCGGCGAGCACGGGGAACAGGCGTCGGGCGCGCGCGGCGATGCGCCGGACGACGTCGAGGCCGACGGTCGTGTCGAACCCGGCGAGCTCGCGGCTGGAGCCCAGCAGGATCGTGCCCGACGGGGTCGACTCGACGACGGCGGAGACCTGCGCCTCGGCCGTGTCGGCGGTGAGCGTCGCGACGTAGCCGGCCTCGTAGACCTTGTGGTGCACGAGCGGTCCGACCGGCGCGGTGACGAGCAGATGGCCCTTGCGCGGGCGCACGGGCAGGTCGCTCCCGGCGAGGCGCGCGACGGCGGCCGACCACGGTCCGGCGGCGTTGACGACCGCACCGGTCGCGAAGGTGCCCTCGGCGGTCCGGACGGCGACGACCCGGTCGGACGCGTCGTGCTCGAAGCCGAGCACCTCGCATCCGAGCCGGATCTCCGCGCCCATCCGCCGTGCGTCGGCGAGCAGCGCGGAGGAGGCGAGCACCGGCTGGACCTGCGCGTCGTCGGGGTAGTGCGCGCCGAGCTCGAGGTCGTGGGCGAGGTGCGGCTCGAGCTCGCGCAGCCCCGCACCGTCGAGCAGCTGCGCGCGCACGCCGACGTCGCGGTGCCGGCTGACGAGGTCGGCGAGCGGCGCGCGCGACGCGTCGTCCGGTGCGACGACCACGCCGCCCTTCGGCTCGTACTCGAAGCCCTCGCTGAGCTCGCGCGCGTAGTCGGCCCAGCGGGCGACGCTCGCGAGCGCGAGGTCGAGCTCGGGGCCGGGTGGCTTGTCGGACACGAGGACGTTGCCCTCGCCCGACGCGGTCGTCCCCGCGGCGAGGCCTCCGCGGTCGAGGACGAGCACGCGGCGGCCGGCGAGCGCGAGCTCGTAGGCGCACGACGCGCCGACGACGCCCGACCCGATGACGACGACGTCGTGGTCGCTCATCGCTCCTCGCCTGGGGAGGGCGCACGGCCGAGGGACGGGAGGAAGCCGGCGGGGAACGGGTCGGTCGGGTCGAGCAGCAGCTCCGACCGGCCGGTGATCCAGGCGCGTCCGCGGATCGTCGGGACGACCGCGGGGACGCCGGCGACCGTCGTCGTGGCGACGAGGCGGCCGACGAACCGGGAGTCGATGAAGGAGGCGTGCACGTAGGGGGTGTCCAGGGCGAGCTCGCCGCGGTGGTGGAGCAGCGCCATGCGCGCCGACGTGCCCGTCCCGCATGGCGAACGGTCGATCCACCCGGGATGGATGACGGTCGCGGAGCGTCCGTCGACCGGCCCGTCGCCCTGTCCGTCGCCCTCCGGCCCGTCGACCTGCCGCGCGGCACCCTCGTCCCCCGGTGCGGTGACGACCAGATGCTCGATGCCACGGATGCGGGCATCCCCGGGGTGGACGGGTGCGACGGCCGCGTCGGCCGCGGCGACGACGGCCATGCCCGCACGGATGAGGTCCTGCTCGCGGGCCGGCTCGAGCGGGATGCCGAGCCGCTCGGCCGGGACGAGCGCGTAGAAGTTGCCGCCGAACGCGACGTCGACGACGAGCGGTCCGATGCCGGGCACGTCGAGCGTCACGTCCGTCGCGTGCACGAACGACGGCACGTTCGTGATCGTCACCGCTCGGGCGCGCCCGTCGGCGACCTCGACGTCGGCGGTCACGATGCCGGCCGGGGCCTCGAGGCGCACGCGCGTGACCGGCTCGGTCACCTCGACCATGCCCTCCTCGACCAGCACCGTCGCGACGCCGATCGTCCCGTGCCCGCACATCGCGAGGCAGCCGGACACCTCGATGAAGAGCACGGCGACGTCGGCGTCGGGCCGGGTCGGTGGCTGGAGGATCGCGCCGGACATCGCGGCGTGACCGCGCGGCTCGAACATCAGCAGCGTGCGCACGTGGTCGAGGTCCGCCTCGAACGCGGCGCGCCGCTCGAGCATGTCCGCACCGGGGAGCGTGCCGACCCCGTCGGTGACCACGCGGGTCGGCATGCCCTCGGTGTGGGAGTCGACGACGCGGAACGTGCCGGCGCGTGCTTCAGCGCGTCCCGCGGGGTCGCCCACGGTCAGACGCCGGCCCGGAGATGCGCGAGCTGGGAGGAGACGAGGGTGCGGTCCTGCTCGGACAGGGGCAGGCGCGGCGGGCGGGTCGGACCGCCGCCGTCGCGCTCGAGGAGGTCGATGGTGTGCTTGATCGCCTCGACGAAGCGCGGCCCGCTGTCCCAGCGCAGCAGCGGGAGGAGCGCGCGGTAGAGGGGGAGCGCCGCGGCGACGTCACCGGCACGGCCGAGCTCGAACAGGCGCACGGTCTCGCGGGGCAGCGCGCCGGTGAACCCGCCGATCCATCCGGTCGCACCCATCAGCGCGGACTCGAGGGCGAGGTCGTCCGCGCCGCACAGCAGCTCGAGGTGCGGCGCGACCTCGGCGATGGCGGCGATGCGCCGCACGTCGCCGGAGAACTCCTTCACGGCGGTGACGCCTTCGACCGTGGCGAGCTGCGCCATCAGGTCGGGCGTCAGGTCGATGCGTGTCGAGAACGGGTTGTTGTACGCGACGATCGGGAGCCCGGCCTGCGCGACGGCGCGGTAGTGGTCGACGAGCTCGGGGACGGTCGGCAGGTGGTTCGTGGGCGGGAGCAGCATCACGGCGTCCGCACCGACACCGGCCGCATGCCGCGCGTGCTCGAGCGCGATGGTCCGGTTCGGGGCGGACACGCCGACGATGAGCAGGCCCCGTCCGTCGGCCGCCGCTGCGACGGTCTCCACGACCGCGCGGCGCTCGTCGGCCGACAGCGACTCGTACTCACCGAGCGAGCCGTTGGGGACGAGCCCGGTGATGCCGCTGTCGAGGAGCCACGACGAGTGGCGGGCGAGCCGGTCGTGGTCCACCGCTCCCGTCCCGTGGTCGAACGGGGTGGTCAGGGCGACATGGACGCCCGAGAGGTCGTTCGTGCTCATCGCCCGTTCCTCCGCTTCTGGCACGCTCCTGGCGCGCTTCCCGCGCACTCCTGGCGCGCT
>SKII01000055.1 GCA_007116505.1 Nitriliruptoraceae bacterium | reverse complement strand
CCGGGTCAGGCCCGGGCGAGGACCGGGATGCGGTACCAGCCCTCGGCGCCGTCGGGAAGCACGTCGCGGGGCCCCTCCGGCTGCACCGCACCGGTGCCGTCGATGGCGCGGGCCTGCAGCACGTGCTCACCGGGTGCGAGCTCCACGTCCAGCCACCACTGCCGCCACGACGCGTCGCCGAGGGGGTCGGAGCAGGTCGCACTCTGCCAGGGGCCGTCGTCGACGCGCAGCTCGACGTCGGCGATGCCGCGGTCCGGCGCCCACGCCACGCCGGCGACGCGGACCGTGCCCGGGGTCACGAGGCGCCCCGGCACGTCGATCCGCGTCATCGTCTTCACCGGCCCGCGCTTCGCCCACCCACGCCGGATCCAGTACGCGTCGTAGTCGTCCCAGCGGGTCAGCTCGATGCTGGTGAGCCACTTCGTCGCCGACACGTACCCGTACAGGCCCGGCACGATCAGCCGCGCGGGGTAGCCGTGGCGGGGTGGCAGCTCGATGCCGTTCATGCCGACGGCGACGAGCACGTCGGGCGCTGACGCGAGCACCGTGGGGAAGCCAGCGGTCCAGTCGTCGACGGACCTCCCGACGAGCTGATCCGCGTCGGGGAGTGGTCCTGCGAGCGCGAGGACACGGGACAGTGGCACACCCGTCCACCGGGCGGTGCCGACGAGCGGGCCACCGACGTCGTTGGACACGCAGCAGATCGTCGCGTCGTGCTCCTCGACGCCGAGGTCGAGCAGCGCCCCCATGTCGAGCTCGATGCGCTCGCGCACGAGGCCGTCGACGGTGAGCCGCCAGCTGCGCACGTCGACGCGCGGCACGACGATGGCCGTGTCGATGCGGAAGAAGCGCTCCACGGGGGTCAGCGTCGGCGACAGCCCCGGGACCTCGGGGGAGCGGTCCTGCGCGGCGGTGAGCGGGGGGAGCCCCCGCGCGGCCCGCATGCGACCGGCGAGCGCGACGTGCAGGTCGGGGGAGCGTGGGCGGAGCAGCAGCGCTGCACCGACGAGGACGATCCCTCCGACACCGAGCCCGGCGAGCAGGGCGCGGCGCGGGAGGGCGGTCCCCGGCCGTTCGTCCCCCGGCTCCGCCGTCGTCCCCTGCCCCGCGACCTCCCCTTCGGCCTCCCCGTCGGCCTCCCCGTCGGCGGACGTCCGCTGCTCGCCGGAGGGACGCGGTCCTGCGATGAGCCGGAGCACGACCGCGTACGCGGCCGAGAGCGCGACGACGAGCAGCAGCGCTGCGGCCACGACCGTCAGCGGACGTGCCGCACCGCGGAACAGCTGCAGGAACGCGGTCGCGACCGGCCCGGGTGTGCCCGTGACGAGCAGGGAGGCGACCGCGCCCGTAGGGGATGGCAGACCGGGGAGGACGGCGGCCAGCAGCTCGGTCGCCCCGAGGCCGGCGACGGGGATGAGGACGTCGAGGCGCCGTGTTCTCCGGGGTGTGCTCATGAGGAGGAAGGTACGGGGCTCGGTCCGTGCCGCTCGGCCGGGCGGCTCAGCCCGGGCTCGTCGGGCGCACCTCGACCACACCGAGCGTCGTCTCCGGCTCCGCGACGAGCGCGAAGCCGAAGCGGTCGACCTCGCAGGCGAGCCGCAGGTCCTCCTGCGGTGCCCACTCGGGACCGTCCGGGCCGAAGATGCGGCCCGCGTCGGACGTCGCGACGCGCGCGAGGAACGGCGCGGGGTCCGGGTCGTCCCCTGCGGCCCGCGCGGCGATCAGCTCGGCGCAGGCGAGGTCCTCGTCTCCGTCCCGGCCGAGCGAGTCGCCCGTCACGACGAAGGTCACGTCGTGCACACCGCGCTCGCGCAGCAGGCGCGCGGTCGCGCCGGCCGTCACGAACGACGCGGCGAGCACGAGGTCCGCACCGGCGGTCCGGGCGAGCCCCTGCGTCCCCGCGGACGTGCGGTGCACGAGGGTCCGCCCCTCCACCTGATGCTCGGCGAGAGCGAGCGGGGAGTTCCCGAGGTCGAAGCCCTCGAGCGGCCGCCCGCCGCGCTCGCCGGCCGCGAGCGAGCCGGGCAGCAGCGTGCGAGCGACGTGCAGGGCGTGCTCAGGGTCGTCGGCGGTCAGGATGCGTGCCGCGCCGCGCTCGAACGCCCACGCCTCGAAGGTGAACGCCCGCAGCACGTCGATGACGACCACGTTCCCGTCGGGCCGTGCACCGTCGAGGTCGACCGTGCGCCACCGCAGGCTCACGTCGTCGCACCGCCGACGGCGAGGAACGCCGCGAGGCGCTGCCGCGCGTCGACCAGCGCGTCGACGCTGACCCACTCGCCACGCTGGTGCGCCTGGGTGGTCGCGCCCGGCCCGAAGTTGAGGGCCGGAACACCGCGCTCCGCGAAGCGGGCGACGTCGGTCCACGCCTGCTTCCCGGCGACCTCGGCGCCGACCGTCCGGAGGAAGGCGTCGACCACCGGGTCGTCGCGCCGTGGTGGCGCGGGGGGTGCCCGGTCCACGATCTCGACCGCGACGTCAGCATCTTCGCCTGCGAGCGCGACGAGCTCTGCGCGCAGCTCCGCCTCCGCCGCGTCGAGGTCTCGTGAGGGCGCGAAGCGCAGGTTGACGTTCACGGTGAAGGCATCGGGCACGACGTTCATCGGGGAGCGGCCCGGACCGCCCGGGCCGAGCCCACCCGTCCATGCCTGCGTCGGCACGAGCACGTCGCGGAAGCCGATGCCGTCGACGACGACATCGACAGGCCCGCGGGCTTCGAGCGCGGCGAGGAACGGTCCGGCGAGCGCGAGCGCGTTGCGCCCATGCCAGGGCCGTGCCGAGTGCGCGGCCGCACCGCGGAAGGTGACGCGCGCGTGCAGCCCCCCGAGGCAGCCCAGCTCGACGCGGCCGTCGGTCGGCTCGAGGACGATGGCGAGCGCGGCGTCGGTGAGCCACGGGGCCGCGTCGAGCACGCTGCGGAGCTCGTTGCCGGCAGCCGGCCCCTCCTCACCGGCGTAGAGGAGCAGCGCGATCGACCACGGCGCCGCCCTCCGGAGGTCCGCGTCCTCGAACAGGTGCATCGCGACGATGTTGCCGGCCTTCATGTCCGATGCGCCGCGGGCGATGACGACCGAGCTGCCGTCAGCGAGCACGTCCTCGCGCGGCACGGCGTCGGCGTCGGTCGGAGGGACGGTGTCGAGGTGGCCGACGAGCAGCACCGTCGGGCGCTCCGGGTCGGGTGCGCCGACCACGAGCGAGTCGCCGACCCGCATGAGCTGCTCACCGCGCGCGG
>SKII01000002.1 GCA_007116505.1 Nitriliruptoraceae bacterium | reverse complement strand
TCGACCCACGCGCCGAGCGAGGCGCCGAGCGCGAGGCCGGCGGCGCCGAGGCGGTGGAGCGACTCGGTCGCGCTCCTCGCGGCGACGTCGGCCGGTCCGAGGGGCGCGACCCGTACGGGGCCTGCGGTGTCGAGCCGGTAGCCGTCGAGGACCAGCATCGCCACGACGCCGGTCACCGTCGCCACGGCGACGCGCAGCGCCGCGGTCCGGGCCGGTGTGCGGGTGTCGTCGAGCCCGTACAGGGCGGACTGCAGCAGGCGCGACTGGGTCGTGGCGAGGAGCCCGAGGGCGTACGCGCCGAGCACCACGGCGACCTGCCGGGTCTGTGCCGCACCGAACGCTCCGCCGCCGAGGACCAACGTCACGACGGCCGGTCCGAGGACGAGGTACGCCGCGACCGTCGGCACGACGAACGTGGCGATCCGCGCGAGACCGCGCTCGACGCCCTCGGTGACCGTATGCAGGCGCTCTGCGGGCACCGTCGCCAGGTCGGGCAGGGCCGCCGCCGCGACGCTCATGCCGAACAGGCTGACCGGGAGGAGGTAGAGCACCTGCGCGTAGCCGAGCGCAGCGACGGCGCCGGCGGCGAGCAGCGACGCGATGACGAGGTCGAGGTAGGCGGAGATCTGGACGATGCCGCGTCCGAGGATGACCCCCACCGAAGCGTGCAGGACGTCACGCAGCCCGTCGGTCCGGCGTCCGATGCCGAGCCGCAGGCCCCGCGTGCTGCGGAGCACGGCGGGCACCTGCGAGAGGAACTGGAGCACTGCCCCGACGAGCGCACCGGTCGCCACCGCACGGGCGAGGTCGACCTCGCTCCGCCCGAGCGCCGCCGCGACGCTGAGCGCGACGATGATCGAGGCGTTCCACAGCACTGGGGCCACGTAGGCGCGGAAGAACCTCCGGTGCGCGTTGAGCACACCGAGACACCAGGCGCTGAGGACGAGGAACCCGAGCGACGGCGTGAGCACACGGACGAGGGTGACGGTCAGCTCGGCCTTGGGCGATCCGGCGGGGAACCCGGGCGTGAGCAGCCGCGTGATCGGCTCGGCCAGCACCACCCCGACGACGACGAGCACACCGGTGACGAGCACGAGCAGCGACGCGACCGCGCCGGCCAGCCGGCCCGCCTGCTCCTCGCGTCCGTCGCGCAGCATGCGGGCGTAGGTGGGGACGAACGCGCCGGTGAGCACGCCGTCACCGAGGAGGTTCTGCAGGAGGTTCGGGATGCGGAGCGCCGCTCGGAACGCCTCTGCGGCCAGCCCCGTCCCGAGGTGGTAGGCGAGGAGCTTCTCGCGGAGCAGCCCGGCGGCGCGCGACAGGAGGATGCCGGCCCCGACGGCCCCCGAGGCGCGCGCGAGGCGTCGCCCCTCCTCGCCGCCCACCTGCGTGCCGTCCGGCGGCATGCGCGACCGTCCCGACCCGACCACCGGGCGGGGCGGGTCCGCGGCGACGCTAGCGCTAGCGTCGGACGCAGGTCGGGAACGGACGACGTCGGAGGCCGGGCATGCAGGCGGAGGGGTTCCCGCTCGCCGACCCGCCTCGCCCGGTCGCACCCTGCCGCTGGGACCTCGACGCCGAGCGTGCCGACGAGGACGGGGTGGTCGGGGTCGGTGCGGACCTCGACGTCGCGACGCTCGTCGCGGCCTACCACCGTGGGGTCTTCCCCTGGCCGCATGCCGGCATGCCGCTCCTGTGGTTCAGCCCCGACCCCCGGGCGCTGCTGCCGCCCGAGCGCTTCCACGTCAGTCGCAGCCTGCGACGCACCCTGCGGACGTCCGGCTGGATCACGACGGTCGACCGCGCCCCGCAGGCGGTCATCGAGGGCTGCGCGAGACGTGACGAGGGGACGTGGATCACCCCGGAGATGCGCGACGCCTACCTCGAGCTCGCCGCACTCGGGTGGGTCCGGTCGGTCGAGGTGTGGGCGGGGGAGGAGATCGTCGGCGGCGTCTACGGCGTGCAGGTCGGCGGGGTCCTGACGGCGGAGTCGATGTTCCACGAGCGCTCCGGCGCTTCGAAGGTCGCGCTGCTCGACCTCTGCCGCAGGTTCTCCAGCGCTGGGGGAGCGGTCATCGACGTGCAGCTGATGACGGACCATCTCGCGAGCCTCGGTGCCGTGGAGGTCCCGCGCGGGGTGTTCCTGTCGACGCTCCGGCGGGAGGCGGGGAGGACCTGCCGGATGCGCGTCGACCCGCTCCCGGCGTCCCGCCTCGTAGCGGGCTGAGGCGCCGTACGGCACACTCTCACCCGCGCGAAGGCTGAGCCCGGCCGGAGCACCCAACCGTCCGAGCAGGCCCGCATGCGCGCGTGGCCGCCGGGACCGATCCGAGGAGCCCCCGTGCCGTCCGAGACGCCGTTCACCCGCCGCTACCCCGACGCGGACTTCGAGGTCCGCGACCTGTCGCTCGCCGTGCTCGGCCGCAAGGAGATCGGGCTCGCGGAGTACGAGATGCCGGGCCTGATGGCGCTGCGCGAGCGCTTCAAGGGCCAGCGTCCCCTCGAGGGCGCCAGGATCGCCGGCTGCCTGCACATGACGGTGCAGACCGCGGTCCTCATCGAGACCCTCGTGGAGCTCGGCGCGGACGTGCGCTGGTCCTCCTGCAACATCTTCTCGACGCAGGACGAGGCGGCGGCAGCCATCGCCGAGACCGGCGTGCCCGTCTTCGCGTGGAAGGGCGAGACGGAGGAGGAGTACTGGTGGTGCGTGGAGCAGACGCTCCGCTGGCCGGACGGGGGAGGCCCCAACCTGCTGCTCGATGACGGCGGCGACATGACGGCGGTCGTGCACCAGCAGCACCCCGAGCTCCTGCCCGACATCCTCGGCGTCACCGAGGAGACGACGACCGGCGTGAAGCAGCTGCGACAGTGGCAGAAGCAGGGCCTGCTGCGCATCCCTGCGATCAACGTGAACGACTCGGTGACGAAGTCGAAGTTCGACAACCTCTACGGCTGCCGTGAGTCCCTCATCGACGGGATCAAGCGCGGCACGGACGTGATGATCGCCGGGAAGGTCGCGGTCGTGGCCGGCTTCGGCGACGTCGGCAAGGGCTGCGCCCAGGCGCTCGACGCGCTCGGTGCGACCGTGCACGTCACCGAGATCGATCCCATCAACGCGCTCCAGGCAGCGATGGAGGGCTACCGCGTCGTCCGCATGGAGGACGCCGTGGCCGAGGCGGACATCGTGGTGACCGCCACGGGCAACATGTCGGTCGTGACCCGCGAGCACGTGCT
>SKII01000113.1 GCA_007116505.1 Nitriliruptoraceae bacterium | reverse complement strand
GGCCATCGAGGTCCGGCTGGAGGTGGACCTCGCGGCCGAGATCGCCGCCTACCGCGCCCCGCGCCGCGCCGCGAGCCTCGCGAGCCTCCTCGTCGCCGTCGTGGTCCCGGGCGCCGCCGCGCTCGGGCTCGTCACGGGTCGAGGACGGCGCGCGCTCGACCGGCTCGCGTCCCTGCCCGGGCTGCCGCTGCAGGTCGGCGTGGCGACCGCCGCCATCGTGCTGCTCACCGCCCTCGTCCGCTCACCTCTCGCCGTCTGGTCGGGCATCGTGCACGACGGGCGGTGGGGGTTCCGAACCTCGACCGCGGCGAGGTGGGCGCTCGACCATGGGGTCGTCGTCGGGGGGAGGGCGCTCGGTGCGGGCCTGCTCGCCGCGGCGGTCGTGCTCCTCATGCTGCGGCGCCCGAGTGCGTGGCCGGCCCTGCTGACGCTCCTCGTCGCCGCCGTCGGTCCACTCGCCCTGCTGCTGCACCCCGTCGTCGTCCATCCGCTCCTGCTCCCGACGTCGCCCATGCCGGCGGGCGCGCATCGCGACGCGATCGGGATCGTCATCGCGAGGAGCGCGGTGGACGTGCCGGTGCTCGTCGGTGAGGCGAGCTCGCGCACGACCCGTCGCAACGCGGTCGCGACGGGCCTCGGCCCCACGGCCCGGGTCGTCGTCCACGACACGTTCCTCGAGCTCCCACCGAGGGAGGTCGCAGCGATCGTCGCCCATGAGCTCGCCCACCTCGAGCGCCGAGATCCGCTCCGGGCCGCGCTCGCACCGGTCCCCGTGGTCGCGCTCCTCGCCTGGACGGCTCGCCGGTCGCTGCGACGCCGCGGCCCTGTGGATCTGCGAGGTCTCGTGGTCGTGACGGCGCTCCTGCTGGCGCTCGATGCGCTCGCGACGCCGGTCCGCTCCGCGGTCGTCCGGACGGTCGAGCACCGGACCGACGTGCGCTCCGTCAGGCTCGCCGACGACCCCGAGGCGCTCGTCGGTGTGATGCACGCGTTCGTCGTCGACGGGCTCGCCGACCCGTATCCCCCGCGCTGGAGCGTCCTGCTGTGGGCGACGCATCCGGCGCCCGCGGACCGCATCGCGACGGTCGGAGGCGAGCTCGTCAGCGACGAGGTCGACCCCGCCAGGCGCTGAACGAGGCCACGCTCCGCCCGTCCGGGCGGCGGAGCCACGGCCACGGATGACGCTCGGCGACCGGGAGGCGGACCGCGCGGCGGCGCCAGCCCGGCACCGGCGTGGTCGTCGCAGCGAGGGGGCGGGAGGCGGGACCTCCCTCCCCGAGCGTCGCCACGACGTCCCCGCGCCACACCTCGACCTCCCGGCGTGTCGCGAGGTCGCCGAGCGTCTCCGCGAGGAAGACGAGCCGGCGCGGATGCAGCCTGAGGCGCGCGAGCAGCGGGACGTCCAGGACGAGGACGGCCGGGAGGTCCGGGTGTGCCGACAGGGCGGGGTCCGCATCGCCGAGCGACTCGGCCGTGAGCCAGACGGCCTCCGGTGTGCCCACGAGGTCGTCGCGCTCGACGGCGGACGGGCCGGCCGTCGCAGAAGGGTCCGGGTCCGCGCGCAGCAGCGGGTCGGGGGGGAGGGGTCGCAGCGCGGGGTCCTCAGGCCAGTCCTCGATCGGACAGTCCTGCCGGAGCGGGCACCCGCGGCACAGTCCCGGCGCCCGCCGCTCGACCTGCGAGCGGGAGAACCCGTAGGCCCGCCCGGTCGCCGTGCCGGCCGTCCACTGCCATCCGGGGCGGTTCGCCGCACGGGAGCCGTCGAGGAGCTCGCGGTAGAGGCGGTCCTCTCCAGCGCGCCAGTCGGCACCGCCGCGCACGCTCCAGTGCGACGCGACCCACATCCGCGTCTGGTTGACGAGCCAGCCGTCGCGCTCGAGCTCGGCGAGAACCTCGGTCATGCACGCCATGCCGTCGTCGCGGGCAGCGGTCCACGGGTCGTCCGCCGCGTCGGTGGTCCCGGTCAGCGCATGCCGCAGCGGCATGCGCGTCGCGCTCCCGAGCCGCGCGTAGAGGTGCCGCGCGTACTCCTGCCACAGCAGCTCGTCGCGGAAGCGGTCCCGGTCCGGTGGTGCTGCATCGCCGGCGACGCGCCACAGCGTGGGGAGGTCGAGCAGCCCGTGGCGCACGTAGGGGGAGAGGCCCGTCGCGCCGCGCGCGTGCTCCGGCAGCACCTCGCTCCGGCGCGCGGCGTAGCCGGCGAGGTCGAGCTGGGCGAGCGCCGCGTCGGCGGCCTGCTGACCGCCTCGGAAGCGGGCGCTGGCCCGCCCGTCGCCGGCGACGTCCCCGAGCTCCGTGCGGACCCACCGCTCGGCCGCCACGACCCCGTCCGCGGGTGAGGGTGGGGACGGCAGCCTTCGTGGCGTGGCGTCGGGCGGAGGGGTTCCCATGCGGTGAGGCTACGGGGCCTCGCTACGGTCCGTGCCCGAGGCGGAGGGACGCGACATGGGTGATGCGGGTGGACGGGCGGCGTCATCGGAGCAGCGCGTCGAGTACCGCCGTCACCGGTCCCGCACGATCGATGCGACCCCCGAGGAGGTCTGGCCCTGGCTCGTCCAGATGGGCTTCGACCGGGGCGGCTGGTACGCGGTCGACGCGCTCGAGAAGGCGTTCGGTGTCGGACGCTTCGCGACCGGATGGTCCGCCCGTCGCATCGAGCCGGCGCTGCAGGACCTGCGGGTGGGGGACCGGGTCCCGCTCAGCCGGACGAGGTGGCTCGACGTGGTCGTGCTCGACGCAGCACGTGAGCTCACGCTCGCGCTCCCGCCGGGGCGCCTCGCCTGGACGTGGCGGTTCCTGCTCGAGGGGCAGGAGGGCGGCCGCACACGCCTCGTCATCATCACGGAGCTGTCGGCACCCGCGCGTCGACGGTCCACCCGCGTGGCGCTCCGCGCCGCGGCCGCAGTGTTCGACGTGGGCCACGGGATGATGGAGCACGTGCAGCTGCGCACGCTCGCACGACGGGTCCCTGCGGCGCTCCGCAGCGGCGGGCCTGGCGAGGGACGCAGCGGGGGGCCTGGCGAGGGACGCAGCGGGGGGCGTGGCGAGGGACGCAGCGGGGGGCGTGGCGACGACCAGCGGTAGCGTCGTGGGCCGGACGACGGGAGCGACATGGACCTCACGGAGCTGCGACGACGTGCGGACGACTGGGCGCAGGGCGACCCCGATCCCGCGACGCGCGCCGAGCTGCTCGAGCTCGCCCGCTCCGCCGACGCCGCGACGCTCGAGGACCTCGTCGGGACCGGCCTCGCGTTCGGGACGGCGGGCCTGCGCGGGCAGGTCGGCCCGGGCCCCAACCGCATGAACCGCGCGGTCGTCATCCGGACGACGCGTGGTCTCGTCGACCACCTGCTCGCGACCGCCCCGACCGCCGCGGAGCGTGGACTCGTCGTCGCGTTCGACGCGCGGCACGACTCGGCGCGCTTCGCCGCCGACGTCGTCGCGGTCGCTGCCGCCGGAGGGATGCGGGTCCACCGCTTCCCGACCCACCAGCCGACCCCGGTGGGTGCATTCGCGCAGAAGCAGCTCGCCGCCGCCGCCTGCGTCGTGGTCACGGCGAGCCACAACCCTCCGGAGGACAACGGCTACAAGGTCTACGTCGAGGGCGCGGCGCAGATCGTGCCGCCGACGGATGCGCGCATCGCCCGTGCCATCGACGCCGTCGGGCCGGCGGCCGACGTGCCGCGCGTCGCGGACGCGGAGCTCGATGCGCATCCGCTCGTCCGGACGCTCGGCGCCGAGCTCATCGAGGCGTACCTGGAGGCGATCCCGCACGCTCGACCCCGTCCGCATCCGCGTGCCGGGAGCACCCCGCTCCGCATCGCCTACACCCCGCTGCATGGCGTCGGACGTGACCTCGTCCTGCAGGCGTTGGCGGAGGGGGGATACGCGGACGTGCACGTCGCGCCGTCGCAGGCCGAGCCCGACGGCTCGTTCCCGACGGTCCGGTTCCCCAACCCGGAGGAGCCGGGCGCGCTCGACGCCGTCCTCCAGCTCGCCGCGGAGGTCGGAGCGGACCTCGTGCTCGCGAACGACCCCGACGCCGACCGGCTGGCCGTCGCCGTGCCCGGCCGGGACGGCGGCTACGTGCCGCTCAGTGGCAACCGCATCGGCGTGCTGCTCGCCGAGCACTGCCTCGCCGGCATCGGATCCGGGGTCGACACGCGTGGCGCGACGCCGCTGGTGGTCTCCTCCATCGTCTCGACCCCGATGGTCGCCTCCGTCGCGGAGGCGCACGGTGCGCGCAGCGAGGTGACGCTGACCGGGTTCAAGTGGATCTGCGCGGCAGCACGTGTGCTCGGCGCGGAGGGGCACCATCTCGTGTACGGCTTCGAGGAGGCGCTCGGTTCCGCGGTCGGTGGCGTCGTCGCGGACAAGGACGGCATCTCCGCCGCCGTCGCCTTCGCCGACCTCGCACGTGGACTCGCGGCCGACGGCCGGAGCGTGCTCGACCTGCTCGATGACCTGCACCGTCGGCACGGGCTCTGGGTCAGCCACCAGAGCTCCGTCGTGCACGTCGGGGCCGAGGGTGCACGCCGCATCGCCGATGCGATGGTGCGCATCGGCGATGCTCCACCGACCGAGATCGCCGGTGCGAGGGTGCTCGAGGTCGTCGACTTCCGCTCGGGCGCTGAGGGCCGGGCACCATGGCTCGGGGCGCACGACCTCGTCGCGTTCACCCTCGAGGAAGGTCGGGTCATGATCCGCCCGTCCGGGACCGAGCCGAAGTGCAAGGTCTACGTGGACGTCCGCGCCGACGTCGCTGCGGACGCGTCGGGTGAGGACCTCGCTCGCGCGGAGCAGGCGCTGCGTGCGCGGGCCGAGGAGCTCGCGGCCGACCTCGTGGTGAGCGCCGGGCTGTGACCGACGAGACGTGGCCCGACCCCTGGGGGCCGGGCCACGTCGGTGTCCGGAGGCTGGTGCCGCTCGGTCAGCTGCGCGCCTGCGTGAACAGGTCGGTGTAGCGGACCTCGGCGTCGCCGGTGTCGCGCAGGAACGTGAGGCGCGACAGCGTCTGCGCGTCCGGGTAGACGTCCGGGTCGGAGAGGATCTCCGGGTCGATGAACGGGTCCGCCAGCGCGTTCGGCGACGGGCAGTAGATGAGGTTCGTCAGCCGGGCGTGCTGCTCCGGTCGCAGGACGAAGTCGAGGAAGGTGTGCGCGGTGCAGGGGTGCGGGGCCGTGGCGAGGATCGCCAGGTTGTCCGTCCACAGCGTCGCGCCCTCCTGCGGCACGAGGTACGCGAAGCGCTCGTCGCCGTCGAAGGCCTCGAGGAAGTTGCCCGAGTAGCCGTGGGAGACGACGACCTCTCCGGAGAGCAGCAGCTCCGCGTACAGGTCCGAGTTGTACGCCGCCGTCCAGGCGCGCGCGGTCGCGATGGCGTCCGCAGCGGCCTGCAGGTCAGCCTCGTCCTGCGTGTTGGGGTCCAGCCCGAGCCAGTTCAGCGCGGCGCCCATCGTCTCGCGGGCGTCATCGAGCAGGAGGACGCGTCCGGGGAGGTTCCCCGCGAGCTCGGGGTCGAAGACCAGGTCCCACGACGGCTCGACGTCGCCGAGCAGCTCGACGTTCACGCCGAGCCCGGTCGTGCCCCACAGGAACGGCACCGAGTGGTCGAGTCCGGGGTCGTACGGCGGGTCGGCGAACTGCGTCGCGACGTTCGCGATGTTGGGAACCGCCGCGCGGGTGAGCGGGAGCAGGAGCGAGTCCTCGATCATGAGCTCGATCATGTAGTCGCTCGGGACGACGACGTCGTACTGCGCGCCGCCGGCGACGACGCGGGCGAGCATCTCCTCGTTCGACGGGTAGAAGTCCTGCGTGACGCGTACGCCGAACTCGGCCTCGAAGTCCGCGAGGAGGTCGTCGTCCATGTAGTCGTTCCAGTTGTACAGCAGCAGGTCACCGTCGGTCTGTCCCGGCACGCAGTCGGCCGCCACGGGCGCGTCCGCGCCCGAGCCGCAGGCCGCGGCGCTCAGGGTCAGGGCGGCGACGGCCGCGATGGTCCGGATGCTCGTGCGCATGGTTGCACCTCCTGGTGGGGTTCCGTGTGGTCCTGCAGGGTCGTGCAGGTCGTGGGGGGTCGTGCAGGTCGGGGGGTCGGCCGCCTCAGCGTGCCGACCCGGATCTCTGGCGCTCACCGCCGGTCCGCCGGCCCTGCAGCAGCAGGGAGACGATCACGAGGATCATCGACCCCGCGAGCATCAGGACGGAGACGGCGTTGATGAGCGGAGTGACGCCGCGTCGGACGAGCCCGAACACGTAGACGGGCAGCGTCGTCGAGCCGGGCCCGGCGACGAAGCTCGTGATGACGACGTCGTCGAGCGAGAGCGTCAGGGCGAGCAGCGCCCCGCCGGCGATGCCCGGTGCGATGAGCGGCAGCGTGACGTGGCGGAAGCGCTGCCACGGGCCCGCGTAGAGGTCCGCCGCGGCCTCCTCGAGCACCCGGCTCATGCCGGCGAGTCGCGCCCTCACCACGATCGCGACGAAGGACACGTTGAACGCGACGTGCGACAGGACGATGGTCGTGAGGCCGAAGCCACCGGTGAAGCCGAGCACGTTGCCGACGAGGCGGAAGACCTGCACGAAGAACAGGAGCATCATCACGGCCATCGTGACGTCGGGGATGATGACCGGGAGGAACAGCATCCCGTCGAACGCGCGCCGTCCTCGCCAGCGGTAGCGCTCGAGCGCGATCGCGGCGGCCGTGCCGAGCGCGGTCGCGATCACCGTCGAGACGACGGCCACGATGAGCGAGTTGCGCAGGGCCGACAGGACGGCGCGATCGCCGGCGAGCTCGCGGTACCAGCGGAGCGATGCGCCGCTCCAGACGCCCACGATCCGGTTGTCGTTGAACGACAGCACGATGAGGGCGAGGATGGGGAGGTAGAGGAAGGCGAACACGAGCCATGCGTTCCCGGCGAGCAGCCGCTCGACCGCACGGGACGGCGCGAGCGCCGATGCCGGGGGTCTGCGCCGTGCCCGGGCCGTCCTCACGCCGAGCCCACTCACAGCGAGCGTCCGCCGGTGCGGAAGTACACGGTGGTGGCGAGCAGCATGACGATGAGGATCGCGACGGACAGGGCGGAGCCGAACGGCCAGTCGCGGGCGGCGAGGAACTGCCGGACGACGTAGCTCCCGATCATCGTGGTGCGCGATCCTCCGAGCAGCTCGGGGGTGACGTAGGCGCCGAACGACGGGATGAACACGAGCACGGACCCGGCGATGATGCCGGAGCGCGAGAGGGGGAGGGTCACCTCCCGGAAGGCGCGCCAGCCGCTCGCGTGCAGGTCACGGGCCGCCTCGATCAGGGAGTGGTCGATGCGCTCGATCGCCGCGTACAGCGGCAGGATCATGAGCGGGAGGAACCCGTAGACGAGCCCGAGCACGATCGCGAACGGGGTGAACAGGAGCCGGGCCTCCGGCAGGCCGAGCGCGCTCAGCGTCGCCACGAACGGACCGTCGGACCCGAGCAGCACACGCCAGGCGTAGGTGCGCACGAGGAAGTTCGACCAGAACGGCAGCATCACGAGGACGAGCAGGACCGCGCGCAGGCGCGTGCTGCGCGTCGCGAGGTGGTACGCGAACGGGTACCCGATGACCAGGCAGATGACCGTCGTGAGCAGCGCGTAGCCGAACGAGCGCGCCACGATCTCCAGGACGAGCGGATCGGCGAGACGCCGGTACGCGTCGAACCCGAGCGCGGAGAGGTCCGTCCTCCCGGTCCGCGTCCGCGTCCCGAGCGAGTTCACCACGACGGCGACCAGGGGGAGCACGAACAGGACGAGCAGCGTGACGATCGCGGGAGCGCCGATGAGCAGACCCCTGCGGGCCTCGGCGCGCACGGCGTCGCGCTCGAGTCCCTCGGCCGGGCGGACGGCCGCCATCAGTCCGCCAGCACGGTGATGCTCTTGGGGTCCCAGCGCACGCGGACCCGCTCGCTCTCGCCGTAGTGCTCGATGCCGGGCGCGTTGTTCTGCCGGACCTCGACGATCAGCCCGTCGGTGCCATCGAGGGCGACGTCGTAGTAGATGGCGCTGCCCATGTAGAACGCCTTGACGACCACCCCATGGACCGCGTCGAGGTGCGGGTCCCGGGCGGCCTCGGCGTGGCGCAGGTCGAGGTGCTCGGGTCGCAGCGCCACGGTGACGCGGCTGCCGACGGGCCGCTCCGTGGCCACCCGTGCCGTGCTGCCGTCGGGGAGGCGCACGACGCCGGCGTCGACGAGCGAGGCCTCGAGCAGGTTCGACTCCCCGAGGAAGTTCGCGACGAAGCGCGTGCCGGGACGCTCGTACACCTCGCCGGGGCTGCCCACCTGGACGAGCCGCCCGCCGTCCATCACGGCGAGCCGGTCCGACATCGCCAGCGCCTCCTCCTGGTCGTGCGTCACGAGCACGAAGGTGATGCCGACCCGTTCCTGCAGCGTCTTGAGCTCGAGCTGCATCGCCTGGCGGAGCTTGAGGTCGAGGGCGCCGAGCGGCTCGTCGAGGAGCAGCACCTCCGGGCGGTTCACGAGCGCGCGGGCGAGCGCGACGCGCTGCTGCTGACCTCCGGAGACCTGGGAGGGCATCCGATCCTCGCGGCCCTTGAGGCGGACCAGGTCGATGGCCTCGGCGACGCGCGTGCGGATCTCGTCGCGGGCGACGCCCTTCATGCGCAGGCCGAAGGCGATGTTGTCGGCGATGGTCATGTGGGGGAAAAGCGCGTACGCCTGGAAGACGGTGTTGACAGGGCGGCGGTCGGGCGGCTCGAGGCCGACCTCGCGCCCGTGGATGCGCACGCTCCCCGCCGTCGGGAACTCGAGTCCGGCCACGATGCGCAGCAGCGTCGTCTTCCCGCAGCCGGAGGGTCCGAGGAGGGAGAAGAACTCGCCGTCGACGATGTCGAGGTCGACGCCGTCCAGCGCGATGGTGTCCTCACCGCCGCGGCTTCCCGGGAAGACCTTGCTGATCCCTCGGAGCGACACGGCGGGGCCCGCGCCCGCGGGGGCGCTCAACCGCGGGGCCTCGAGGGCGCCGCGGCGACATCCGTGGTCCGGTGGGGGGTGGGCATGGCGTCGCCTCCTCGCTCACCGCGCGTGCGGCAGGGGTGGGGACGTGGACGGGGGCGGCACGGCTGGGCTGCATCGACGAGCTGGGCTGCACCGACGGGAGGACCGCCGTCCCGCAATGCTAACCGCCGGCGGGCCCCATGTCGCGCCGCTCCGCTCCGCGGGAGCCTCCCGTGCGGCCTCCGGTGCAGGACGCTCAAGGGGCAGGCGTCTCGAGGGGCAGGCGGAAGAGGACCTCGGTCGTCCCCGCAGGGTCGCCGAGCTCGCGGCGCTCGTCGGTCTCGCTGAACCCCAGCGCGAGGTAGCGGCGGTGCGCGTCGCCGAGGCGCGTGTCGGACCATGCCTCGAGCACGGCCGCTCCTGCGAGCCGCGCCTCCTCCGCGACGCCGCGGACGAGGGCGGTCGCGAGGCCCGCCCCGCGGACGGCCGGGGCGAGGTAGAGGCGGTGCAGCTCCGCGCGCGGTGTGCCGTCGGGTCCCTGCCCGACCGGTCCGAGCGCGACCGACGCGACCACCGTCCGTCCGGCCCCGAGGTCGGTGAGCAGCACCCACCAGCTCCGGCCCGTCCCCTCGGCGGCGGTCGCCGGCGTGGCGAGGTCCGCGTCGAACACGTCCGGGTCGAGCGGGCCGCAGCGGTACTCGTCGTAGGCGGCGGAGACCAGCGCGGTGAGCGCCGGACCATCCGTGTCGACCGCGCGGCGCACAGCCAGCCCGTCCTCGGGGAGGCCGTGAAGGCCCGAGAGCAGGCGCGCGATCCGCCTCGTCGCCTCGTCGCTCATGATGGGTCCTCCGGGACGTGCTCGGCGGCGACCACGCCCAGCACGGTTCCCCCGAGCGCCGTTCCCCGGCCGGTCCGCCGGCTGGTCGTGACGTCAGCGCCGCGGACCACGACCGCCTCCTCGCCGACGTTGAGGTGCAGGTCGGCGCGCGGTCCGAGCCAGGAGAGGGGGACGTCCCCGACCTTCACGCCCTTCCCCCCGCGGCCGGTCACCGCGATCTCGTCGGCGGCGAAGCGTCGGACGACGCCGGAGGTGCTGACGCTCAGCAGCGTGCCCACGTCGCCGGCGGGCAGGACCTCGAGGGACACGACCTGCGCGCCGGCGGTGCGGATACCCGCGACACCGGCGGCGCCGCGTCCCATCGGCCGGACGTCGTCGGCGGCGAACCGGATGCCGAGCCCGCCGTCGTGGGCCATCACGAGCTCGTCGCCGTCCCGGCAGAGCACGGCTGCGACCAGCTCGTCCCCGGGCTTCAGTCCGGCCGCCATGATGGAGCGCTGGCGCGAGCCTGCGATCTCTGCGAGGGGGGTGCGCTTGACGAGCCCTGCGGCGCTGGCCGTGACGAGCGTCACGTCGTCGACGTCGACGGGGACGACGAGCGCCCCGACGATCGGCCGGTCAGGACCGCCACCGAGGAGCCCGCCGACGTGCGTCCCCCGCGCGGAGGGTCGCACGACCGGCATGTCGCCGACCGCGATGCGATGCGCCGTCCCCCCGGCGTCGACGAGGACGAGGGTGTCCTCGGTCGTCGCGCGCAGGACGGCGACCGTGGGGTCGGTGCGGCTGGTGAGCGGGGGGCTCGCCCGCCGCCGGGCGACGGACCGCACCACGCCGCCGCGGGTGACGGCGACGGTGACCTCCTGCGCCTCGAACGTGGGGACGACCTCCGAGGGGCTGCCGTCCTCCGCGGTCCTCGCCTCCTCGAGGCGCGTGCGGCGCGGGTTCGCGAAGCGCTGGCGCACGTCCTTCAGCTCGTCGACGAGGACCGCGTCGAGGACCTCGGTGTCCCCGAGGATGCGCTCGAGGCCGGCGATGCGCTCCACGAGCTCCTGGTACTCGTCCTCGAGCTGGGCACGCTCGAGCGCCGCGAGGCGACGCAGCTGCAGGTCGAGCACGGCCTGCGCCTGCACGTCGCTCAGGTCGAAGCCCTCCATCAGGGCGACGCGTGCCTCCGCGGCACTGTCGGCCGCACGGATCGTCGCGATGACGGCGTCGAGCTGGTCGATGGCGGTGAGCAGGCCCTCCACGCCGTGCGCCCTCGCTCGCGCGCGCTCCAGCCGGTGGGTGGTCCGGCGGGTGAGGACCTCACGCTGGTGGGCGAGGTAGGCGACGAGCGCCTCGCGCAGGCCGAGCGTCCGTGGCGCGCCGTCGACGAGCGCGACCATGTTCACGTTGATCGTCGAGCGGAGGTCGGTGAGCTGGTAGAGCCGCGCGAGCACCGCAGCCGGGTCGGCGCCGCGCTTGCACTCGATGACGATGCGCATCCCGTCGCGCGAGGCCTCGTCGCGCAGGTCGCGGATGTCGTCGAGGCGGCGCTCCGCGACCAGTCCGGCGATGCGCTCGAGCAGCGACGCCTTGTTGACCTGGTAGGGGATCTCGGTGATGACGATGCGCGGGAGGTTCCCGGTCCGCGTCTCCGTCGTCGCGATCGCCTCCACGGTGATGCCGCCGCGCCCGGACACGTAGGCCTCGCGGATGCCCGGCCCGTCGACGATCCGAGCGCCGCCCGGCAGGTCGGGGGCGGGGACGTGGCGCATGAGGTCGTCGACCGTCGCGTCGGGGCGCCTCACGAGGTGGAGGCAGGCGTCGATCACCTCGCCGAGGTTGTGCGGCGGGATGGTGGTCGCCATGCCGACCGCGATGCCGGAGGCACCGTTCACGAGCAGGTTCGGGAACCGAGCCGGGAGGACGACGGGCTCGGTGTCGTAGCCGTCGTAGTTCTCGACCTCGTCGACGGTGTCCTCGTCGATGCCCTCGAGCAGCTCCATGGCGAGGGGGGAGAGGCGCGCCTCCGTGTAGCGCATGGCTGCCGGCGGGTCCCCGTCGATCGAGCCGAAGTTCCCGTGCCCGTCGACGAGCGGCTCGCGGGTCGCGAAGTCCTGCGCCATGCGCACGAGCGCGTCGTAGAT
>SKII01000022.1 GCA_007116505.1 Nitriliruptoraceae bacterium | reverse complement strand
CGAGCTCACGCTCCTGGCCGCGGGCGTCCGCCACCGCACGCTCGAGCTCGAGCTCGCGCGTGCGCGCCGCCTCCTCGTCGCGCCCCGCCTCGAGGGCCGCGAGGTCCAGCGTCGCGAGCTCACGGGCGACCCGCTGCACCCGGACCTCGCGCAGCTCCGCCTGGAGCGCGGCGTGCCGGTCGGCGGCCTTCGCCTGCTGCTCGAGCGGGCGGAGCTGACGGCGCAGCTCCCGGAGGACCGTGCGGAGCTTGTCGACGTGCTCGTCGACCGTCTCGAGCTTCCTGACCGCGCGCTCACGGCGCCTGCGGTGCTTGAGGACTCCCGCCGCCTCCTCGATGTACTTGCGGCGATCCTCGGGGCGAGCGTTGAGGATGTCGTCGAGCTGCCCCTGGCCGACGATCGTGTGCAGCTCGCGGCCGAGGCCGGTGTCGCTGAGCAGCTCCTGCACGTCGAGCGCGCGGACCTCCTCGCCGTTGATCTCGTAGACGCCGAGGCCGTCCTCCTCGATCGTCCGGGCGATGCGGACCTCGCGGAAGCGTCCCGCGGACCCGGCGGTCCCCACACCCGAGGGCTCGAGCCGACCGTCGGCGTTGTCGATGACGATCTCGACCCGCGCCCGCCGCCCGCGTGCCCGGCCGGGCGCGCCGGCGAAGATCACGTCGGTCATGGCGGAGCCGCGGACCTTCTTCACCGAGTGCGTGCCGAGGACCCACGACAGCGCGTCGACGATGTTCGACTTGCCCGACCCGTTCGGTCCGACGACGACGGTGATGCCCGGCTCGACCTCGAGGGTCGTCGTGTCGGCGAAGGACTTGAAGCCGCGCATCGTGAGGCTGGTGAGGAACATCGTCACACCATGCAGCGGGGGCAGTGGAACGTGATGAGCCCTCGCTTCAGCCGCGTCCGCGCGATCGGGTTGCGGCAGCGCGGGCAGGCGAGCCCCTCGCGGCCGTACACGTTGAGGTGACCGGCCGGTGCGCCGTCGTCGTCCGTGTGGCTGTCGGGCTCGGAGTCCTCGAGCGACGAGCCGGCCGCCTTCATCGCCGCGACGAGGACCTCCTGCGCGGCGCGGTACAGGCGGCGGATCTCCTGGGGGGAGAGCGTCGCGGACGGGCGGTCGTGCCGCAGACCCGCCTCCCAGAGGATCTCGTCGCTGATCACGGGCCCGAGGGCGAGGAACCGCCGCGGGTCGCACAGCAGCAGCTTGAGCTCGTCGTCACCGGCGATCAGGTAGCGGCCGAACTCGATCCAGGTCGGCGTGTCAGCCAGCAGGTCGAGCGCGTCGCGCGACACGCCCGTCGCGACGTCGGCCTCCTCGGCCGGGATGACGCCGCAGCGCAGCGTCGGCTCGCGGTTGGCCTCGCTGAGATGGAGCGCCCCGCCGGTCGCGAAGGCGACGGCGACGTGGGTGTCGGGTCCCGGCGTGGCCGTGGCCGTCTCGAGGTGGAGCGACCCCTGCGCCCCGGGGTCGACGAGCCAGGTCAGGTCCTCATCGAGCTCGATGAGCATGACGTTGCCGCGACGGCGCACCGCGGTGATGCGACGGCCCTCGAGCACCGCGGAGAAGTCCTTGCGCGTGCGGTGCCATGGCTTGAGCACCGACGGGGTCGCGACCGAGACGTCCTTCGCACGCTTGCCGACCACCTCGCGCTCGAGGTCCCTACGCAGGACCTCAGCCTCGGGCAGCTCCAGCACCGCTCGCTCCTCATGCGTCGACCGCCGGACGGCGGCCATGGCGCCGTCCTGCCACGACGGGCGGGCGGGACGGGGCATGACGGGGGGGACGCTACCCGAGGGCCCCCGAGCGGAGCGCCTGCTCCGCCGCGGCCTGGGAGGCCGCCTTCTTCGAGCCGCCCTCGCCCGTCCCCAGCACCGTCCCGTCCACCACGACCTCGACACGGAAGGTCGGGGCATGGTCGGGACCGGCGGAGCTGGTCCGGTACTCCGGCGGGGGCAGCTGCCGCTGGGCGAGCCGCTCCTGCAGGGCCGTCTTCGCGTCGAGCTGCGCGGAGGGCACCCCGTCGGCGCCGCCGTCGAGCAGCTCGGCGATCCGTCCTCCGAGCAGCCGCTCGACGGTCGCCGCGGCCTCGAGGTACCCGGAGGTCAGATGGACCGCACCGAGCACCGCCTCGAGAGCGTCGGCGAGCAGCGAGTCCTTGTCGGCCCCACCCGACGCACGTTCACCACGGCCGAGCCGCAGCTCCGCACCGAGCCCGAGACCACGCGCGACCTCAGCGAGGGACGACTCGCGCACGAGCGCCGCCCGCCGGCGCGACGTCAGGCCCTCGTCGGCGAGCGGGTCGGCAGCGAGCAGCAGGTCGGTGACGGCGAGCTCGAGGACCGCGTCGCCGAGCAGCTCGAGGCGCTCGTTGTGCTCATGGCCTGCGTGCTCCGCGGCCCATGAGCGGTGCGTCAGCGCACGCGTGAGGAGCTCCGGATCCGGAGTGGGGCCGGCGAGGAGGGCGACGAGATCGGGCGCCGGGGACGACGCCACGGAGGTCACGCCTCGACGATGACCCGGCCGTCGTAGGTGCCGCAGGCACCACAGACCGTGTGCGGGCGGGTCGGCTGCTTGCAGCGCGGGCACTCGACCGTGGTCGTCGGGCGGATGCGCAGCCACTGGGCGCGGCGGTGCCGCGTCCGCGAGCGGGACAGCTTGCGCTTCGGGACGGCCATGTCGGGACTCCTCGGTGCGGGGTTCGTGCGCGTCCGCGGGTGCAGGACGGGATGCGGGTCCGTGCAGCGGCGGAGGCGGCGGACGGAGCCTCGCGCGTGCGGGGCGCGTGCGGGGGTCGTGACCGCAAGGTGAAGGCTACCGCAGCAGGGCGGTCCGCGTCACGCGCCGTCCGAGCCGTCCCCGTCGGCACCCGCGGGCGGCAGCCGGAGGCCCCGGAGCGCCTCCCAGCGCGGGTCGATGGGCTCATCGTCCCCGTGGTCGCAGGGGTCGAGGTTGCGGTCGGTGCCGCACGTCGGGCAGAGCCCCGCGCAGTCGGCACGGCACAGGACCCGGACCGGTTGGCCGACGACGAGGGCGTCGCGGACCATCTGGTCGAGGTCGAGCTGCGTGTCCCCCTCCACCAGCCGGTAGTCGAGGTCCTCCTCGTCGCCGTCCTCGAGATCCTCGTCGTCCGCGGCGGCACGGTGGAGCTCGGTCAGATCGACGGCGAGGCGGAGCGCGGTCGGGGTCAGGCAGCGCGCACACGTGGAGACGGCGGACGTGCGCAGCGACCCTCGCACGAGCACGCCGCCGGACACCGACTCGAGGACGAGGTCGAGGTCGATCGGCGCGTCGAGCTCGTCGACGGTCGGACCCCACGGCTCGTCACCGAACTCGTCGGCGGGGACGGAGCGGACGAGCTCCCTGCGCTGGCCAGGCCGGCCGATGAGGCCGACGACGGGGACGCGCACCGCTCAGGCCTCGTCGTCGTTCGGATCCGCGTCGAGGTCGTCACCGGACAGCTCGTCGACGTCGAGCCGCCCGCGCAGCCGCTCGCGGCCCCGCTCGACGGCCGTCAGCGTCTTGTGCAGCACCACCTCGAAGTTGGCGAGCTTCGCGTCGACGTAGTCCTCCGCCTCGAGGCGCATCTGCCGCGCGGTGCCGTGGGCGGCGTCGACGATGCGCTCCGCCTCCTCCTGCGCCGAGCGGACCACCTGCTGCTCGGAGACGAGCCGGTCGTGCTCCATCCGGGCCTCGGCGAGGATCTCAGCGGCGTCGGAGCGGGCATGGTCGATGATGCCGTCCTGCTCGCGGACGACCCAGCGCGCCCGCTCGAGCTCGGCCGGCATGGCCTCGCGGAGCTGGCGCAGCAGCGCGAGCAGCTCCGCCCGGTTGACCATGACGGACGAGGAGAGCGGCATCGCACGTGCCTCGCCCGCGACGCGCTCGAGGGTGTCGAGGAGGCCGCCGACGTCGACGGGGACGTCGGCCCCGCCCTCAGGATGCTGCGCTGCGGACATGGTGACCTCACACGCTCCGTGCCCACGGGGGGTTCGGGGAAGGGTCGTGGCTGGGCGGACGGCAGCCTAGCCGGAGGGCCGGCCCGGCCCCCGGGCCGCGACCCGTCCGTCCGACGGCCGCGCCGACGGTCACGTGCGGACGGTCACGTGCGGACGCGGTCCCGCAGCGCGCGCTCGACCGCTGGGGGCACCGCATGGTCCAGACGACCCCCCAGCCGGGCGATCTCGCGCACGAAGGAGCTCGCGAGGTGGGAGCGCTCCGGCGCGGTCGCGAGGAACACGGTCTCCACGTCACCGATCTGCCGGTTCGTCTGCGCCATCCGCAGCTCGACCTCGAGGTCGCCGACCCCCCGGAGGCCCTTCACGAGCGTGGTGACGCCGAGCTCCGCGCAGAGGTCGACGAGCAGGCCGTCGAACGCCACGACCTCCGCCTGCGGTGCGACGTTCGCGACCTCCGCACCGAGCAGACCCACGCGCTCGGCGGTGTCGAACAGGGCGTTCTTCGACGGGTTCCCGACGACCGCGACGATGAGGCGCGGGAACAGCTGGGCGGCCCGACCGATGATGTCGAGGTGCCCGTAGGTGACGGGGTCGAAGCTGCCGGGGTAGATCGCCGCTCCGCTCACGCCAGCTCCCCCGTGCCGTCGGCTGCACCGTGCACGGCCCGGTGCAGGCACGTCGAACCGTAGCGGCGCTCGGTCGTGGGACGCAGGTCCGACGGCCACCGGGGAGCCGGGCTCGAGCGGGCGCGCTCGACGACCACCGTCGCCTCCGGTGCGAGCAGTCCGACGAGCCGGCCGAGAAGGCCCGCGAGCTCGTCCTCACCGAGCGCATACGGCGGGTCGAGCAGCACCAGGTCGAACGGCGCGCCGGTCGGTCCTCCCGCAGCCGCCAGCCGCAGCAGGTCGCCGGGGACCACGGTCACGCCGCCGAGCCCGACCGCCTCGACGTTGCGGCGCAGCGCGACGAGGGCGCGGCGGTCCTGCTCCACAAGCGTCACCGTCGCCGCACCACGCGAGCGCGCCTCGAGCCCGAGCGCGCCGGAGCCGGCGAACCCGTCGAGCACCGAGGCGCCGGGGAGCAGCGGCGCGAGGCTCGAGAACAGCGCCTCACGGACCCGGTCAGCGGTCGGCCGCACGGCGTCACCGGGCGGTGCGACGAGCCGCCGGCCACGCGCCGCCCCGGCGATGATCCGCATCAGCCGTCGACGTCGACGTCGCGCTGCATGTCGACGGCGACGTCGAGCGCGGCCAGCACGAACGCGAGCACCTTCGCCTCGTCACGCCACGCGTCGTAGCGTCCGCTGCGCCCGCCATGGCCCGCCTCGAGCTCCGTCTCGAGCACGATCGGACGCCCCGACGTCGTCGCCTCACGGAGCCGAGCGACCCACTTCGCCGGCTCCCAGTACTGCACGCGCGGATCGTTGAGGCCCGCCGTGACGTACATCGCCGGGTAGGGCGCCGGCCGGACGTTGTCGTAGGGCGAGTACGTCGACATGACGTGCTGCACGGCGGGGTCCGCCGGGTCACCCCACTCGTCGTACTCGGTCACCGTCAGCGGGATGCTCGAATCCGACATGGTCGTGATGACGTCGACGAACGGCACCTCGGCGACCGCGGCGGCGAACAGCTCGGGCCGCAGGTTGAGCGTCGCGCCGACCGTGAGCCCTCCGGCCGAGCCACCCCGCACGGCGATGCGCGCCGGGTCCGCGACCCCCGTCGCGACGAGATGCTCGGTGCAGGCGACGAGGTCGTGGAACGTGTTCGGCTTGTGCTGCATGCGGCCCTGCTCGTACCAGCCGCGCCCCATCTCGCCGCCGCCGCGCACGTGCGCGATCGCGAAGACGACGCCGCGCTCGAGCAGCTCGAGACGTGCGGAGGAGAACATCGGGTCCATGGAGGACTCGTAGGCGCCGTACGCGTAGACCAGGCACGGGGCGGTGCCGTCGTGGGCGACGTCGGCCCGGTGCACGATGCTCACCGGGACGTCGACACCGTCGTGCGAGCGCGCCCACGTGCGCGACGTCGCGAAGCGGTCACGGTCGTAGCCGCCGCGCACCTCCTGCTGCTTGAGCAGCCGCCGCTCGCCGCTCGCCGTGTCGAGGTCGATGACCTGCAGCGGCGTGGTGAGCGAGCCGTAGCCGAGGCGCAGCGTGCGCGCGTCGAACGACGCGACCGCACCGAGCCCCGCCGTGTAGACGTCCTCGTCGAAGCCGAGCACCTCCCCCTCCCCCGTCTCGGGGTCGCACAGGCGGACCTGCGTGCGACCACCGGTGCGCTCGGAGAGCACGAGGTGGTCGCGGAACAGGTCCGCATCCTCGAGGCGCACGCCAGGGCGATGGGGTACGAGGTCGGTCCAGCGCGACGGGTCGGGGTCGTCGACCGGGACGGTGCACAGCTTGAAGTCGGTCGCGCCGTCACGGTTCGTCACGATGTGGAGCAGGTCCCCGCGGTGCTCCACGGACGCCTCGACACCGAGGCTGCGCGGGACGACGCAGCGCGGTGCGGCCTCCGGCGTCCCCGCCGGGATGAGGTGGACCTCGTCTACGACCTTCGTGCCGAGCGCGATCTCGACGAACGCCTCGGAGCGTGTCCGACCGAGCCCCATCCAGAAGCGCTCGTCGAGCTCCTCCATCACGAGCTCGTCCGACCCCGGTGGCGAGCCGACACGGTGACGCCAGACCTGGTACGGACGCCACGCCTCGTCGGGGACGAGGTAGAGGAACGTCGCACCGTCGTCGAACCACACGCAGCCGTACGTGGCCCGGTCAGTGACCTCCTCGATGGTCGCGCCGGTCGCCAGGTCGCGCACGCTCAGCCGCAGCACCTCCCCACCGTCGGTGTCCACGCCGACGACGGCGAGCCGGTGGTCGCGGCTGACCGAGAAGACGCCGAGCGAGAAGTAGGGGTGCCCCTTGGCCTCGGCGTTGCCGTCGAGCAGCACGACCTCGTCGTCGGGCGGCGACGCCGGGTCGACGGGGAGCCGTAGCTCGTCGGGGAGGTCCCCGGCGTCGGTGACACCGGCCGGAGCGGGACGGCGGCAGTGGATCGCGTACTGCTGGCCCTCGACCGTGCGGCGGTAGTACAGCCAGCCGTCGTCGAGCACGGGGACGCTCGCGTCCGTCTCGACGATGCGACCCTTGATCCCGGTGAAGAGCTGCTCGACGAGCTCCGAGAGCGGGTCGAGGAGCGCGGCGGCGTAGGCGTTCTCCGCCTCGAGGTGCGCACGCGCGGCCGGGTCCTCACGCTCGCGCAGCCAGTACCACGGGTCGTCGATGACCGTGCCGTCGCTGCGCGTCAGCGTGTGCGAGCGACGCTCCGGGACGGGCGCGACGTGGTCGGGCGGGGCGAGCGGCATGCGAGCTCCGGTCGTGGGCGGCCGGGCCGTGCGGCGGGGCCGGGTCGACCCTGAGGCTACGCGTCGCGGCGGCGTCCGGTCCTCCGCGCGAGCAGCGCGACGAGGCCGGGCGAGATCCGGTTCGCCGCCTGCATGAGCGCGAGCATCGGTGGCGCGAACACCTGCGTCCGCGGCCGGTCGATGGTGCGGACCACGACGGCCGCCGCACGCTCGGGCGTGATCGTCGGGATCAGGCGTCCGACGCGCGGGATGTGCTCGTGCGTGTCGGGGTTCGCCGTGAAGTACTCGCTCGAGACCTCGCCGAACAGCACGTGGCAGGAGCGCACCCCCGTCCCTGCGAGGTCCTGACGCAGGGCCTCGTTGAGCCCGCGCAGCGCCCAGCGCGACACCGTGTAGCCGGTCGCCCCGGGCCATGGTGCGACCGACGCCGGCGAGCCGACGTGCACGAGCACGCCGCTGCCGCGGGCGATCATGCCCGGGAGGAACGCGTGCGTCACGTTCCAGGCGGCGAGGAACGGTGCCCCCATGAGCCGTGCGAGCTCGTCGTGCGTCGTGTCCTCCAGCCAGCGCCACACGCCCGCGCCGGCGGAGCTCACGACCGCGTGCGGCGTCCCGAGCGTGGCGAGCACGCGTGCGGCCATCACGTCGACCGCCTCGGGGTCGGCAGCGTCGAGCGGCTCGACATGCGCACGTCCTCCGGCTGCCTCGACGTCGGCAGCGACGTCCTTCAGCCGGTCAGCACGCCGCGCGACGAGCACGACGGTCCATCCCCGCGTGCCGAGCAGCCGCGCGGTCGCCGCACCGATGCCGCTGGATGCGCCCGTGACGACCGCGACGCGCGGGTGCTCCCGCTCGATGGCGTGCTCGGTCCTGTCGCTCATCCCGTCTCCAGTGCCTCGAGCCCCTCGAGGTCGTCGGCGAAGCGTCGCACGACCTCCGCATGCATCGTCGCATGCGCCGGGTCCTCGTGCCGCGGGTCCGCGGCGACGATGCGCCGGGCCAGGTCCCGCGTCCGCCCGATGACGTCGAGGTCCCGGTCGATGCGGGCGAGGCGGAGGTCGGGCAGCCCGGACTGGCGGCGGCCGAACAGCTGGCCTGCGCCGCGCAGGTCGAGGTCGGTCGCGGCGAGCGCGAAGCCATCGGTCGTCGCGACCATCGCCTCGAGGCGTGCCCGCGCGTCGTCGGTCAGCTCGTCGAGCGGCTGCGACGCCATGAGCGCGCAGTCGCTCACCGCCGCCCCGCGCCCGACGCGGCCGCGCAGCTGGTGGAGCTGGCTCAGCCCGAAGCGCTCCGCGTCCTCGATGATCATCGTGGTCGCCTCGGGCACGTCGACGCCGACCTCGATGACGGTGGTGGCGACGAGCACCTGCGCGTCGCCCTCGCGGAAGCGGCGCATCGCCGCCTCCTTGTCGTCGGCGCGCATCCGGCCGTGCACGAGCTCCACGGTCAGGTCGGGCAGGACGTCCTCGCTGAGCAGGCGGTGGTGCTCGACGGCGCTGGTCCCACCGCTCTCCCCCGGCTCGACGAGCGGGCACACGACGTACGTGCGGAGCCCGATCCCCGCCTGGCGACGGACGTGGTCGTAGAGGCGCGCGCGACGCTCGGGCGCACTCGGGTCGAGCAGCGTCGTGCGGACCGGCGTGCGCCCCGGGGGCAGCTCGTCGAGGACCGTGACGTCGAGGTCGCCGTACACGGTCAGCGCGAGCGAGCGCGGGATCGGCGTCGCCGTCATCACGAGCACGTCGGGCAGCACCGGCGCTCCGTCAGGACCGGACGGGGCGGTCTTGTCCTTGAGCGCGACCCGCTGCGACACACCGAAGCGGTGCTGCTCGTCGATCACGACGACGCCGAGCGCTCCGAAGCGCACGCCCTCCTCGATGAGCGCGTGGGTCCCGACGACGAGGTCGACGTCGCCCGCAGCGAGGTCGTCGAGGATCCGGCGGCGCTGCGCGGCGGTCGTCGATGAGGTGAGCAGCTCGATGCGCACGCCGCCGGGGACGTTCACGCCGAGCGGTGCGAGGAGGGTCGTCAGCGTGCGGAGGTGCTGCTCCGCGAGCAGCTCCGTCGGTGCCATCAGCGCCGCCTGCCGGCCGCGGTCGACCGCGGCGAGCATCGTCCAGAGCGCGACGACGGTCTTGCCCGATCCGACGTCGCCCTGCAGGAGGCGGTGCATCGGGCGCTCGAGCGCGAGGTCGGCGGCGATGCCGTCGAACGCGCGCCGCTGCGCACCGGTCGGCGCGAACGGCAGTGCTCCGACCAGTCGAGCGCCCCAGCCGTCCGCGAGCGGCGCGTTGTCGAGCCCGACCATGCCGTCCTCGAGCCGCCGGCGCCGCCACTGCAGGCCGAGCTGCAGCACCAGCAGCTCGTCGAACACGAGACGGTCGCGGGCCCTGCGCACGTCCTCCCAGTGCTCGGGAGCGTGGATGAGGCGCACCGCAGTATCGAGGTCGACGAGCCCCTCCGCCTCTCGCAGCTCGGGGTCGAGCCAGTCCTCGAGATGACCGACCGTGTCGAGCGCCGTCGACACGAACGCGCGCACGCGATCGCTCGGCAGCGCGCCGCTCGCCGGGTGGACGGGGAGGAGACGCTGGTGGCGCAGCTCCTGCGTGGACTCCTCGGCGCTGCGCCCCGCACGGACGTTCCCGAGCACCTCGACCTTCGGGCCGGCGAGCTGCAGCTGCCCGCGGAACTCCCCGACCTTGCCGCTGAAGGCCGCGACCGTGCCGGGGGCGAGCCGGTCGGCCATCCAGCGCTGGTTGAAGAACGACACACGGAACACGGCGCCACCCGCCTGCCTCACGACGAGCTCGACGAGGTCGCGGCGCGTACGCCCCTTCGGCGCGAGGCGACGGACCTGCGCATCGACGACCTCGCCGACGAGCGTCGCGGGGCTCCCGACCTCGACGGCGGAGAGGTCGACGACCTCGCCGGCGTCCGCGTAGCGGCGCGGGTAGTGCTCGAGGAGGTCACGGACGGTGCGCACGCCGAGATCGGCGAGGTGGCGCGCCGCCGCCGGACCGACACCAGCGAGGCTCGTGACCGGCGCGTCGAGCGTGCCCGACCCCGCGCGGGGAGCTCCGCCCGAGACCTCGCGCGACATCAGGGCCGCGCGGACGCGAGGAGCCGCTCGACGAGCGCGGTGAAGCCGAGCCCGCTCGCGGCCCACACCCGCGGGAACATCGACGCCTCGGTGAAGCCGGGGATCGTGTTGATCTCGTTGAGCAGCAGGCGCCCGTCGGCTGCGAGGAACAGATCGACACGGGCCATGCCGCGGCCACCGATCGCGACGAACGCGCGACGCGCGACCTCCTCGATCGCCTCGACGGTCGCCGGGTCGACGTCGGCAGGCACGTCCAGCTGCGACGGCGTGAGGTACTTCGCGTCGAAGTCGTAGAACCGGTTCACGGGCACGATCTCGCCGATGCACGACACCTCGATGCGGCCGTCCTCCTCGAGGATCCCGACCTCGAGCTCGCGGAGCGACGTGAGCCCCTCCTCGACGACGATGCGGTGGTCGTGCCGCGCGGCCTCCTCGATGGCGGCCGCGAGCTCGTCCGGGGTGTCGACACGGGTGATGCCGACCGAGGACCCCTGCCGGGCCGGCTTGACGAACCACGGGAGCGGGATGCGCGCGAGCTCGTCGCGCACGAGGTCGGGCTCGCGGTACCAGCGCTCGATCTCGAGCGCGAGGTGGGCGACCTGCGGGAGGCCGTGCAGACGGAAGCGGCCCTTCATCGCCGCCTTGTCGACCCCGATCGCGGACGCCGCGACGTCCGCACCGACGTAGGGCAGGCCGACGGTGGCGAGCATCCCCTGGACGCTTCCATCCTCGCCCCCCGGACCGTGCAGGACGGGGAAGGCGACGTCGACGCTCGTGCGCCGCACGACCTGGCCCTCACGGTCGAGCACGAGGAGCTCTGGTCCGGTCGCGCCCGTGACGAGCGCGGCCGTCGGACCGTCGCCGGCGACCTCCGGCATGGTGCGGTCGGTGACCGGAGCGATCGTCCCGTCGGTCAGCGTCCAGCGGCCGTCGTAGGTGATCCCGACGGGGAGCACCTCATGGTCGGTCCCGGCGAGCGCACCCAGCACCGACCGTGCGGACAGGCACGACACGGGATGCTCCGCGGAGCGGCCGCCGTACAGGACCAGGACGCGTGCCACGAGGCTCCCTCCGGCCGTCGGCGGAGCGTAGCCACGCGCCCCCCGGCGACGGCCGAGCGGACCCGGTCGACGGTAGGTTGCGAGGGGGCGCCGCGACGAGGCGCATGGACACGCTGAGGGAGGCCGACATGGCACAGGTGGAGCTCGACGGACGGGTCGCGGTCGTCACGGGAGCGGGGGGCGGCCTCGGCCGCAGCCACGCCCTGGCGCTCGCGGCGCGCGGCGCGAAGGTCGTCATCAACGACCTCGGCGGGTCCCGGGACGGCTCCGGCGCGGGGTCGGACATGGCGGACGCCGTCGTCGCCGAGATCGTCGCGGGAGGTGGCGAGGCCGTCGCGAACTACGACTCCGTCGCGACGCCCGAGGGTGGCCGGGCGATCGTGCAGAGCGCGCTCGACGCGTTCGGCCGCGTCGACATCGTCATCAACAACGCGGGCATCCTGCGCGACGTGTCGTTCCAGAAGCTCGAGCCGGAAGCGCTCG